>JBBDIN010000105.1:0-18054 GCA_040880385.1 Thermodesulfobacteriota bacterium
AGCCTGCTCCTGCTCCAGAAGTAGAAGCCGAGCCTGCTCCTGCTCCAGAAGTAGAGGCTGAAAAGGTTAAGGTGGACACCGAAGCTACTGCAGAAACTACAGAAGCGGTTCAAAGTGCTGAAGAAGAAGGAGGGACTCAATAATGGATTCACGTAGAGATAAAAGATTCTTTTCAAAAAAGAAAGTTTGCAGATTTTGCACAGACACTATCGATATGGATTATAAAAATGTTGATTTGTTATCCAGATTTATAACTGATAGGAAAAAGATTGTACCAAGAAGAAATTCAGGTCTTTGCGCTTATCATCAAAGACAGCTTGCTACTACTATAAAGAGATCAAGATTTATGGCGCTTCTTCCTTATACAGTGCTTCATTAAATTAGGCAGAGGAAGAAAAATTTTAGCAATACTGATTTAACTAGAAACACTCGGAGGTTTAAATAAGATGAGGGTTATACTTATAACAGACGTCGACTCAGTTGGTAGAATGGGTGAAATAAAAGAAATTAAAAATGGATTAGCTAGAAACTATCTAATTCCACAGAAAATGGCTATTAGAGCAACTCCTGGAAACATAAAAATTTGGGGGCAAAAAAGTAAAATTATTCAGAAACGTGAAGAGGGTTTAAAAGCCGAAGCCCAGGGTTTTGCATCTAAAATTGATGGAGCTAGCGTTACTATTCCAGTTAAGGTTGGAGAAGAAACCAAAATGTTCGGATCCGTTACCTCCCAAAATATATCAGACGCTTTGAAAGAAATTGGTCTTGAAGTATCAAGAAAAAATATAGAACTGGATAGCCCTATTAAAGAAATAGGAACTCATAATATTAGCGTAAGGCTCTTCCACGAAGTCGCTGCAAACATTACAGTAGAAGTACAAGGGCATGATGCAGACGGAAACATAGTAGAAGCAATGCCAGAACCTGAACCGGTAGTAGAGGTTGAGACTGCAGAAGCAACCGAAACGGAAGAAGAATCTGAAGAAGAGATGGAAGAAACAAAAGAAGAAGAATAAGCTTTTAGATTCTTAAGTTTTATTTGTTCATTTGTAGCTAATATTGGTTTGTGATTACTATTGAGAACTTAACTGTAGCATCTGCTGAAGTGGTACTTTTTTATACCCCTTAGGGGCTTGAAATTCTTTACTATCTATTTGTTTCTTAGAGACTTTAATAGTTTCCTCAACAATTGAATTTCCCGAAAGTGGATAATCAATTGTTTTCATTGGGAAACCCGTACTAAATAATTCTGTATAAGCTTGCTCAGACTCTTGGGACAATGAACTGCTTCCCCTCATGCTGTCTTCAATCTTTCTAAGCTCACTTAGATATTCAATCATTTCTTTCATATCGATTTCTTCTTGAAAACCTACATAGCTGCTTGTCCAAATTTCTTCATCAAGCTTACCATCTCTATATATCTCATATTTTACTGCCTCATATCCTGCGATTTTATTGGTATCGCCTGTTTTTTTAAGAGTAACGTCCACAGCCCTGACATTATTGCCGGGAAGCTCAATTCCTTGTCGCTTCATCATCCCCTCTGCCTGCGCTCTTTGATTAGGGGGAAGCTCTGAAAGCTGTTGCATCATAGCAGTTTTCATCTTTAGGGAATATTGTTTGTAATACGCAAAATAATCCTCGGCTTTTGTAGATGAATATGTCTTTGATAAGTTGTCAACCTGTATCATTTCACCGGTATTTAAATCAAATATTGCAGAAAACTGACCTTCTTCATCAAAAGATTTAACTTTATTGTCTTGCATATAAATAGTTCCTATTACTTTTTGACCACCTTCTTCATATCTTTCTCGTTCTACAACAAGACCTGCAAAAGATTGATATACATTAAACAATAGAAACACAGCTACAATAAATAGAGTTCTGATAGAAACTGGCATCTTATTACCTCCGTAGTCTACTTGGGGAATATTACGTTAAATCTAGAATGAATAATAAAATAACTTATAAACAGTATATTAGCTACAACAACGTATTTCAAAAGAGTGGTTCAGATTGCTTCATCTCTATTGACGCAACCTCAATCTATGATAGATTAAAGCGGATTAATTTTAGTGATTTAACGGAGGTAATTCTTTTATGGCTGATACTATTAAATTTGCTCCTATTGGTGAAAAAGAAGTCACCAAAGCAATTGTGCAGGGGTTTGCAGATGAATTTATCGAATATATTGATAGCGATGTGATAGTAGTCGGAGCGGGACCAAGTGGTCTTGTTGCTGCTAAGGATATTGCAAAAGCAAAATACAAAGTACTTCTAGTGGAAAGAATGAATTACCTGGGAGGCGGATTCTGGATTGGCGGCTACTTAATGAATAAAGTCACCGTAAGAACACCTGGAAATGAAGTGCTTGATGAAATAGAAGTACCATACGAAGAGGTAGAGCCGGGTCTATGTGTAGCGGACGGTCCTTATGCTTGCTCTAAACTAATTGCTATGACCTGTGAAGCCGGAGCGAAGATACGTAACATGACAATGTTCGATGATCTCGTATACAGAGAGAACGGACGTGTTGCGGGGGTTGTTATCAACTGGACTCCGATCGCTAATATGCCAAAGGAAATTACCTGTTTAGATCCTATAGCTATAGAATCAAAACTAGTTATCGATGCTACCGGGCACGACGCTTACTGTGTTAACAGGCTTTCTCAACAGGGACTTTACAAAAAACTCCCCGGACATGGATCTATGTGGGTTGAGAAATCTGAAGAAGCGCTAGTTGAATATACAGGACTAGTTCACCCCGGATTGATTGCTTGTGGTATGTCCGTTAACACAATATACGGGCTTCCTAGAATGGGGCCAACATTCGGTGGAATGTTACTCTCTGGTAAAAAAGCTGCTCAGGTAGCAATAGATATTCTTCGCAACGAAGGATAAACCAGAACTTAGAAGAAGATTCATTTACGTTAAAATTAACAGGGGGGAGAAGTTATTGAAAACTCTTTCCCTTTTTTATTGGCTTATTATTTTCTTACACCTTTCACACAGAACACCTTCATACTGTATTTTGAGCACCTCTTCCTGCCAATGAGAATTAGACAGGCAGCACTGTGGATTATCACAGAAAGCATTTGTGGTTATTTCATAAAAAATTATCTGAAGAGCATATGAGTGGAGAATTGAAGAAATCTTTGGATCATCATATTCAACAAACCTTCCTTTATACATATTATCAAGTTCACTTGTGCCTAGACCACTTTGGATAAGTCTGCCTTTAACGTAATAGTATTCTCTGGGTTTTGCAGGAGCCTCAACTAATCCTGAGGTTGAAATCAGTGAAGGAACCCCCATAAGCACGACCCTTGCATGATATCTGCGGTCTTCGAATGTTCCAAAGAGTCTGCCAGTAAATACTAAATGAATAGATCCGTTATTTAACTCGTGATTAATTTTTTCTGAGAATAGTTTGTATAAAATTCTCTGAATCCAATACCCATCATAGAACTTTCCTCTTACATTCTCGCGTCCTAGAAGTCTATTAATTTCGGGCTCAATTTCTGAGCTACCAACTGGATTAATAATATCAAGCGGGGCTGATATATCATCTATATAAGTTGAAGAAAAATCAGTTGCCAAATTATATAGACGCTCTTCTGATAGTGAAAGAAAATCTATGAGGTTGCCACGATGCTCTATATGCAAGCCATATTGTCTGAGATTCTCTATTACCAAATCAATATTGAGCGAAGTAGAAGGATAATCTGAGTAAATAAAAACTTGGGTTTCATTTTTCATTTGGGAACATAGTGAAGAAATTTTTGAGACCAGTCAATTCTAAACTTATTACACTTCGATTTCAGCTATTACTTCAATCTCAACAGGTGAATCAGCGGGAAGCTCAGAAACCCCAACGGCAACCCGTGCGTGCTTCCCGGCATCTCCTAGAACCTCAAAAAAAAAGTCTGACGCGCCGTTCACAACTGCAGCCTGAGCATTAAAGCCTTGAGCGCTTGCTATATAGCCCGTTAATTTTACAATTTGCTTTAATCTGTCAAACCCACCGAGCTCTTTTGCTATTACAGCAAGGGCATTAATAGACGCAACCCTAGCTGACTGATATGCCTCTTCTTCGCTTACTCGGTCTCCAACTTTGCCCTTAAAGATTAGATTCCCGTCTCTAAGCGGCAGCTGTCCTGAAATATAGAGTAAATGTCCCGATCTTACCGCCGGCACGTAAGCTCCTAAGGGATCCGGTGGAACAGGAAGCTTTATATCTAGCTCCTGCAAACGTTTATCAACTCCTGTCATCTTCTACCTCCACTTTAAGCGCTACATATATTGTATTTGATCCGCGTCTTACTAAGAACAATAAGTTCTGTCCTATTTTTACTGAATCAACGCTCTTTCTGTAATCATCTAAATTAACAATCTGTTTTTTATTTATTTCTAAAACCACATCCCCATTGAGCAAACCCGCTTTAGATGCCATGCTGTTTCCCCGAACATCTGTAATAACAACCCCATTTGAATACTCAATCCCTAATTTACTTTGAATTTGTGGGGTTATCTCCTGAACTACAAGTCCCAAGTTCTGCTCGACCTCATGGTCCACAACCCGGTTGGAAATTTGTGCGCCTTGTTCAGGAAGCTCTCCGAGTTTTATGTTCAATACCTTTTCCTTACCGTCTCTTAGTACTTTCATTTTAGTTTTAGTTCCTGGAGCATAGCTGGCTACAAGCTTTGGTAGATCTGGCATTTCATCAATTTTATTCCCATTTAGCTCTATTATAATATCCCCTCTCCTAACTCCTGCTTTATCCGCCGGACCACCGTCTGTCACATCCGCAACCAAGGCTCCATCGTCATCTTCTAGTTTGAGGCTTTCAGCGATTTCAGGAGTCACTGGCTGCACGTATACTCCAATCCAACCTCTAACGACCTTGCCTCCGTTTCTAAGCTGGGATACAACGTTCTTGGCTATATTTACCGGTATCGCAAAACCAATTCCCTGCCCACCTGCAATTATAGCTGTATTTACGCCAACAACTTCCCCTTGGAAATTAAAAAGTGGCCCTCCGCTATTTCCCGGATTAATTGCAGCGTCGGTTTGAACAAAGTCGTCATAAGATCCTAGTCCTAAAGATCTGCCCTTAGCGCTGATGATTCCTGAAGTTACCGTATGACCTAATCCAAATGGGTTGCCAATAGCTAATACCCAATCACCAATTTCAAGTCTATCGGAATTACCAAACCTAACGGCTGGTAATTTCGTTTTAGGTTCAATTTTAAGAACAGCCAAATCCGACTTTGGATCAGTACCCATTATTTTTGCAGGATAACTATCCCCATTCTGAAGGATCACTTTGATATCAGTGGCGCGCTCAACAACATGATTGTTTGTAATGATATATCCGTCTTCATTAAAAATAAATCCTGAGCCGAGACCCTTTCTTTTAAACTCTCTCTCAGGACTATCGCCGAAGAATTTTTTAAAGAAATCGTCAAACTGTTCATCTCCCTCTTCTCCAAAAGGAGATTCAAAAGACCTTGCAGTGCTTTTAGAAACACTTGTTGTACTTATATTGACTACAGAGGGGCTTAATTGTTTAACTAAAGGTGATAGAGATTGAAATTGATTACTTTGGGCATTTGCCCCAATTTGTAATCCCAAAAGAATTATAATAGGAAAAATCAAAATTTTTGCCATTCTTACCATTACTTTAATACCTCTACTTTAATACCTCCAAAAATTATTCGAAGTAGCTCTGTTGAAATTAATATCAGAACATTTTATATGTGTTCCTAAAAGAATACTAAGCAAACACAGAATTTCCATAATATTATTAATAAAAGTATAACTTATGAGATGATATAAAGTAGATTGGATTAGGCCATGTAAAGTTAGATTATCTACAGCCTAGAGGATATCCAGGATTATATAGGTTCTTTAAGCATGGTATCCCAATAGCGAACGTGAAACTTGTTTGAATAGAAGCGCATCATAAAATCCCTCGCAGAAGATACAAAACGGTTGTTTGTAAAAACATATTTGCCCATCATCCGAGACTGAGTTTGTATCTTAGCAACGCGGGAGTGTCTTCTTGTCATATAGCTTTCAAAAGATTGTTCTATATATTTTGAATCGGCCCTTGAGAGCTCATCGGCTAATACCGCAGCAGATTCCATCGCCATGGACACACCGCCTCCGGCAGTTGGTAATATAGCGTGGGCCGCGTCGCCAACCAACACTACTCTGCCTTTATGCCATTTCTTCATTATTAAATCATTATAGTGTCCGTGGAAGATTTCATTTGGGTCGTCCAGCCCCTCTAATATTTCAGGCACGATACCGCCAAAATTCTTAAAATTCTCTTGAATTCTGTCAATTCTCGATTCTACCGGATCTGGCTCCCGGGCATCGTTTCTTATGCTTGTGAATACCGATAGCCTGCCTTTAGTAGGCCATACTCCAAAGAACTTCCCTGTACCCCAATATTCAGCTATTTGCAGTGTCTTGGCAATATTCGGCTTCACCCAAAAACTCCAGCCGTTCATGCCACTATGAGATAAAGGCACATCTCCAAACACCATGTTTCGTGTTTTGGAGCGCACACCATCACATCCTACTACCAGGTCATAGGTTTCTTGAGTGCCGTCACTAAATGTTACGTAAACTTCATCATTCGTTTGGTCAATCTTCTCAACGGTAGTATTCATTCGGATTGAACCGGGGTCGACTGCTTTTTTGATGACATCAATTAAATCAGGCCTGTAAGTACTTAGCATAGGACCGTATTTCTCAGTCACGCTCTTAACTGAATATGAGTTCAACATCTGCCCCTGTTCATCTGAGACATTATAAGTTGTAAACTGAAGCCCTACGTCAAGCAAGTCTCTGTAGACTCCGAGACCTTTTAAAATACGGCTACCGGAGGGCCAAAGCACAATAACATAGCCCACAGATCCGTACTCAGGTATCCGCTCGACTAGAGTCGGCTTAAAGCCTCTTTGCTGCAGCAATGCGGTAAAAGTCAATCCTGCAATTCCACCCCCTACTACGAGGACTCTCATTTCAGGACCGTATCTTACCGGCAAGCTGTATTTATCCGTATCTACTGAATTCACTTCAAACCCCTGACTTAAGTTCTAATACAACACCAATAATATATTATCGATTCTTAAAATTTCAATGGTTTTATTACTAGATTATTATACCGGGGTAAACAATATGTTAAACATTAGTATTGTGGAACTTCTTTGTCGGTATCTACATAAATCTCAAGTTCAAGCCCGTCCGGGTCAAGAAAATGGTAGGCCTTTGCTTTACCGTCGTCTCCCATTTTTATCTCAATAAATTCTATCCCTTTGTCTTTTAGGACCTGACTTGATTTCTCTATATCATCCACACCAAACGCCACATGGTTTACACCCTCGGCGTATTCACCTTTTTGCAGTGCTCTATTCTTATCTTCACTGAGAGCAATTATTGCTTTAGATTTTGTACCAACGAAGCTCTTTTTTTCGCCGCCATTTAGACGTCCGTCCAATATTAGTTTTAACTCCAGAATCTGTGTATAAAATTCAATTGCGCGATCCATATCACTCACGACTATAGCAACATGATCTAAATCCTTAATCATCTCGCTTTTGCCAACTAGTTTATCAAGCCAACCCATTTATTTCCTCTAAATAGAATTAATTTAATCTGACTTTCCTAATTAATATCCACGCAACTACTGCGATTATTAGGACGCTTAAAATACCCATAATCCAATAGCTGCTTGTTATAGAATGAATTAAATTGGGTTTAACATCAATAACCCTTTGAAAAGTCTCGTATTTAGGATTTATTCCTTTATCCTCTGAGCCTTCTGGAATTACCTGGGTTGAGAGAATAAGAGAATTAAAACCATTTGCTAGCGGTGTGACATACCACTCCCACTTAGTTGGAGCAGTATTATCTATTGTCTTTATTTCTTCATCATTCTCTAAATAAGGATTTATATAGAAACCATTGCCGCTAAGTTTGATACCAAGCTCATTTTCTAGCTTAATATTTGTTAAATCTTTAGACAGGGCTTCTAAAAAGGAATTGGAGACCTCAGCTTCTACTTTATAAGTCTGACCAATCTGCATTTCTCTAGGGGTTATAAAAATTATGCCGTCAGATGCACTTTGCCTAATATGTTTTTCTATACTTTTTGAAAGGTCCTCTGAAACAGGTTGTACAGGAATTGGGATTGCTACAACTTCATAAGACTCTTCGGCTATATTATCAATCTCAGGCTCTTGTGTAGCCTCCGGCTCAACTTGCTCCTGGTTTTCTATCTCTTGAGTTTCTAATATCTCTTGGGGTTCTAATTTAATAGCGGGTACAAATGGAATATCAACAATTACATTTACTCTCCTGTTTTGCTGAAGAGCTTCATTAGTCTCCCCGGCACCGTACTTTTCAGTACCGCCTTTTCCTATTGCTTTGATATTATTAGGATCTATACCAATATCGACCAAGTAATCTTTTACTAGCCGCGCTCTTTTTTTTGACAGATCCAAGTTGTAATCTGCTCTTCCTGTTATGTCGGAATATCCTTCGAGTGTGATTGTGAAATCAGGAGTATTTTGTAGAGAATTAGCCATTTGATTTAAGACTTCTATGCTTTCTTGAGTAATTGTATTTGTATTTGAATCAAAAAATACGGCTTCCGAATCTTGAGACTGCGCCCAGAGATTATGTGAAGATAGAAGAAAAATTGGAACTGATAGCAAAGATACAAAAACAGTAATATAAGAGATTGCTTTATAAAGTTTGGCCTTATTCAAATGCCTGTTTACTCCAATGGGCTAAGACAATAATATTAGCCCGATTTAATTAATATTGATGCTATACTAACTAGATTACACATTAATAGAGATTTTGTTAATACAGCCAATGTCCAAAGCTAAATCACAAATTAATCAGCAATTTGAACTCAATATATATAATTCCATAACATCGCTGGACAAAGGGCTATATAATGAAATAGTTGACGCCGAAAACCCATTTTTGGAATATGAGTTTTTAGAGGCATTTGAGCAATCAGGATGTGTAGGCTCTCATACTGCATGGAATCCGCGTTATATAGTTCTTACAGATAGAGATAGGATAATTGGGACGATTACATCTTATATAAAATTGGATTCTTACGGAGAATATATATTCGACTGGGAATGGGCCAGAGCTTTTGATAGCTCAGGACTTAATTATTATCCCAAATTAGTTGTAGCTATTCCTTTCACCCCGGCTACTGGAAGACGTATTCTCGTTCATCCGGACTATTCGTTTGAAGAGTGCGCTGATATTATGGTGAAGAGATTAATCGATCTCTCTATTGAAGAGAATTGCTCATCAATTCACTTTCTATACTTGACTGAAAATGAGTATGACTTTTTGGATAAATATGGATTCTTAAAAAGAAAAACGCATCAGTACCACTGGAAAAACCGGGATTATAAAAACTTTGACGATTTTCTTTGCGATATGCGCTCCGGAAGAAAAAAAAAGATCAGGAAAGAAAGAAAATCGCTAGATGAAATGGGCCTTCAAATAGAGACTTTAGATGGTGAGCAAATCAAAGAAGAGCATATGGACGCTATGTGGGAATTTTACCTAGACACTCATTCACGGAAATGGGGCAGTGCGTATTTGAATCGGGAATTCTTTGATTTGATGTTTCAGAACTTTAGGCATAGATTAGTTTTTATTATGGCAAATGATGGTAATGACTGGGTAGGCGGCACGTTTAATGTCGTAAAGAATAATAGGCTCTTCGGTAGATATTGGGGAACGCGTTATAATTACAAGAATCTACATTTTGAATGTTGTTTCTATGGATTAATAGATTATTCTATAAAGAATGGGGTCAAAATTTTTGAAGCCGGAGCTCAGGGGGAGCATAAGTTTCTGCGGGGCTTTGCCGCTGTGCCGACTTTTAGCTCCCATTTAATATTGAATGAAGGAGCAAATAAAGCTATTGGTGATTATTTAGTAAGAGAAAGGGAATATACAGATCATCTAATAACACAGTACAATAGACAATCACCACTTAAATATTTATACGGCAAGTAAATGGAAGAAAAAATAATTAAACCAGGCGATCTTGAGGGTGATCTACTTACCCAGGAAAAGATCAATTTAAAAAGACCCGACATGTATAGGGTCGTACTGCTTAATGACGACTATACACCGAGGGATTTCGTGGTTTGGATACTTATGAGAGTTTTTTATAAAAACGAGACTGAATCTACTAGAATCATGGTAGAAGCTCATACTGCAGGAAAAAGCTCAGTTGGCGTTTATACTTACGATGAGGCTACAACCAAGATCGCGCAAGTTGATACGATAGCCAAACAATATGAACACCCTTTGACTTGTGTCCTGGAAGTGGAAAGCGGCGGAGAGCAAGAATGACACTATCAAAAGAACTCGAAGAAACACTAAAACGCTCATTTGAGCAGGCCAAAGTAAGAAGACATGAATTCATTACTTTGGAGCATATACTGTTTGAATTAACTTATGACCCCGACGCGTCTGATGTTTTAATTGGGTGCGGGGTAGATCTGGACAAACTAAGGGATTCAATCGATATGTTTATGAATGAAAATATGCCGCCGATTGAGTCAGAGTTTTTGCCTGATCCTCAATACTCAGCAGGAAGCCAATTTGTTCTACAGCTTGCGGCAATGCACGCCGAATCGGCCGATAAACCGGATATTAACGGCGGGAACATTCTAGTTTCAATGTTCAGGGTAGATGAGTCTCACGCTGTTTACCTTTTAAATGAGCAGGGTGTTAACCGTTACAATATAGTACGTTACTTCTCACACGGTGGGCAGCAATTTGAAACAAGAGAGAAGCCCGGCAGTATCGCCAAAACTGATAGTGATTCTGCACCTGAGCAAAAAGACCCGCTCTCAGAATATTGTACCAACCTGGTTCAAAAAGCGCGGGAGGGCAAGTTGGACCCCTTAATTGGCAGGGAGTCCGAAATAGACCGTACAATTCATATACTGGCTCGAAGACGTAAAAATAACCCTATATTCGTAGGGGATGCTGGAGTTGGGAAAACAGCAATCGCTGAAGGACTTGCTCTAAGAATTGCAGAAAAGAAAGTCCCCGAGGCACTGGAAGAAACTCATATCTATGCTTTGGATATGGGATCTTTAACCGCCGGTACCCGTTATAGAGGAGACTTCGAAGAAAGATTAAAAGCAATAATAGATAGCGTCAAAGGTGATCAAAAAAAGGTGTTATTTATTGATGAAATACACACTGTAATAGGAGCTGGAGCAGTATCAGGTGGCACACTCGACGCATCCAACATGCTAAAGCCCGCTTTGGCAAACGGAGAAATCCGCTGCATTGGCACAACTACTTCGAAAGAATATCGAGGGGTATTTGAAAAAGACCACGCTCTGGCTAGAAGATTTCAAAAAATAAATGTCTATGAACCGAGCCAAGATGAATGCCTTAAAATTCTACAGGGCCTTAAAAAATACTATGAAGAATTTCACGGTGTCAGATATTCAACACCGTCTTTGAAAGCAGCTGTAGATCTTTCTGCTAAATACATGAACGACCGAAAGCTGCCTGACAAGGCAATAGATCTGATTGATGAAGCCGGTGCAGATGTAAAATTAAGAAAACATGATTCAAAGACTAAACAAGTAACTGTTAAGGACATAGAAGCTCTAGTTGCCAAAATAGCCAAGATACCTACCCGCACTGTTAAAGTTGATGACAGAAACAGGCTGATGACCCTTTCGGGAGACCTAAAGAAAGTCATCTTTGGACAGAACGAAGCCGTGGACAAGCTTGTAACTGCGATTCAAATGTCACGCTCCGGACTAAGCGAGCCCAATAAACCGGTAGGCAATTTTATGTTTGCTGGCCCAACGGGTGTGGGGAAAACTGAATTGGCCAAGCAATTAGCAGAAGCGATGGGAATTGAGTTTATCCGCTTTGATATGAGTGAGTATATGGAAAAACATACAGTGTCACGATTAATCGGCTCACCTCCCGGATACGTAGGATACGATGAAGGCGGCCAGCTTACTGAAGCCGTTCATCAAAATCCTCATGCAGTTTTACTGCTAGATGAAGTCGAAAAAGCTCATGAGGATATATATAACGTTCTATTACAGGTCATGGATCACGCAACCTTAACGGACTCAAACGGAAGAAAGGTCGATTTTAGGCAGATAGTTTTAATTTTAACTACGAATACAGGATCAAGGGAAAGCAACCAGAGAAGCGTAGGGTTCGGCAAAGAGGAATATGAGGATAAGAGCGCACAAGCAATTGAGCGTTATTTTAGCCCTGAGTTCAGAAACCGTCTTAGTGCTACGCTCCACTTCAATTCACTAAGTAAAGAAGTGGTTGAAAAAATCGTTGATAAGATGGTTGGTCAATTAGCCGATAGATTAAAAGCTAAAAAAGTTACACTTGAGCTTACTCCTAAAGCGAGAACATATATAGCAGAGAAGGGTTATGATAAGCAACTGGGAGCACGCCCTATTCAAAGACTTATTGACCATGAGATCACCCAGAATTTGTCGCAAGAAATATTATTTGGCAAATTGGCTAGCGGCGGGAATGTTAAGATTGTAGTTAAATCCAAAAAATTAGATTTTGAGTACTCAAAGAACTAAAATTAGACAAAGAAGGTGCGATTGATGTTTACTAGACTTGAAAATCTAATTGGGAAAAAGTTGTTCTTGATTGTATTACTTGTATTCTTAGTCCAATTATCAATAATTCCTAATAGTCTGAATCTGACCGAAGCTGCCCAGGCCAAAAGTAAATCCAGCGGTAACGAGGCGGTAAGAGATATAAATTCGGGGCTGGATCTAACCGGACGGACAAAAACTGAAGTACTTAAACTTATAGGAGCGCCTTGGGAAAAAGATATGAGTCCAGCTAAAGCGCGTTATAATGAGAAATGGACTTACAGCTGTGAGGATAAAAGAGGCGCTACTTCTAACTGCTTATTTATCTACTTTTCAACAGATCGGGTAAAGAATGTTGAGATATACTAATATCTGAAAAATCTAGAAAGCGGGTGTGATAAATGAAAGAATGTCCAAAATGTGGAAAGGATTTAAAGCTTAAGGTAATAGGAACAATTGAAGTAGACGAATGTGAATCCTGTAAAGGGATATGGCTTGATAAAGGTGAGCTGAGAGAAGCTAAAGACCTTGCCGATTCCAATCTTAACTGGCTGGATTTTGAGATTTGGAAACACGAGGATAAATTCAACTCAAAAGAAGGTAGTGTTGAATGCCCAACTTGCCATATTCCAACTGTCGGCATTGAGTATGGACATACTGGGGTAAATGTTGATTACTGCAAAAACTGTCACGGCGTTTGGTTAGATAAAGATGAGCTGCCCAATATTATTGGTGCTCTTGAGACTGAGATAAATGAAAAAACATTCTCAGAATATGTGCACGAGAGTATAAAAGAGGCCAAAGAATTAGTTACAGGACATGAATCTTTTATGTCGGAGTGGAAAGACCTTTCCTCTGTATTTAAATTGATGCAGTACCGGCTCTATGTCGAAAAGCCTGCACTAGTTGAAACTCTGACGGATCTAAATACTATTAATCCATTTAAATAAACTATGGCGGCAAAAGTTTCTAACTGCCACTTGGTCTATAACAAACCATCTAGTAGCTCAGACATTTGAGTGTTTCTTACCTCACCGCTCTTATCGTAAACAGCTTTGCCGTTTTTATCATATACAGTTAGATGGGGGATGCAATTTTTATAATGCTTAGTAAGTAGAGCACTCTGCTCACTCGATCTTGGTGAATCTAGATCTACAACTATAAAATCAACTTTCCCATTATACTTTTCGTATAATTCAACGGTTCTTCTAGCCTGGCGCTTAGAATTATAACACTCTCTATGATAGAAAATCACATAGGCGGGCTTACCTTTGTTGATGGAGCCATCCTTCATATTTTTTCCTGTGATTAATGGTCCGTCGTTAGAATCACTAGAGTATTTTAAGTTTGGGTTTAATTTCAGCTCTGTAGCTGCAAAAATATCGGTAGTAAAGGCAAAAACAGAAAAAATGATTAAAGCTGTTACAAAAATTGTCTTGAAGTATTCAATTATCACTTGGATTCTCTCTTAATACGTTTTAGTATCTGTAAATAATATACGTGAGTAAAGAGATTGAGGTTTCATCTGAATACAAAATATTCAAGAAATTAAGCAATTCTAATAAAAATTAAATGACCCCTATGTTATTCTATACTCCCTGTATATAATTCCATATCGTAATATCAGCTATCTTTTGAATCAAGGAAGGAAGCACAAATGGCTAATTCAAAGGTCCGAATAGTATCAAATATAAAGAATGAAGAGCTAATTAATTTACGACGCCAAGAGCTTGTTAATGCCGCCGTTAAGTTATTTGTAAAAAAGGGCTTCCATAAAACAACTGTAAGAGAAATTGCTAAAGAGTTCGGAATGAGCATGGGCGCTCTCTATGATTACATAAGAACTAAAGAAGACATACTGTTTTTGGTTTGTGATCATATTTTTAAGAGTGTTAGCGATAAGCTTGAGGCATCTGTGGAAGCGGAGAAAGATCCTAAGGAAAAACTCAGAAACGCCATCCGCGACTATTTTATTATAATTGACAGCATACAGGACTATACTCTTCTACTGTATCAGGAAACAAAATCACTAAACAGAAAAGATAGAAACTATGTGCTTTCCGCAGAAATGGAATTAACGAAAATCTTTGAAAATATTATCTCTCAAGGCATCAAAGAAAAAACTTTTAAGATCAACAAACGCACAGCTAAAATAGTAGCCAACAATATCATGGTCCAGGGGCAGATGTGGTCGTTCAGACGCTGGGTGGCACAAAAAAACTACTCGCTTAACAACTATATTAAGATACAGACCGATTTGATAATAAACTCTATTTCTTAACCTGCTTGACTTAGTTTTAAATATTCAATACAATAAATACGAGCAAGCGCTCAGTCGGTTATAAAACTAGAGGAGAGCAATATGCCAATTATCAATCTTTCGGAAGAACAGAAGATGGTTCGCAATACCTCAAGAGAGTTTACGGAAAACGAAATAAAGCCTGTAGCCGCAATAAATGATAAGGAGCATAAATTTCCCAAAGAGATCATTGATAAGCTTGGAGAGCTGGGTTTTATGGGGATGAATGTACCGGAACAATATGGAGGTAGCGGATTAGACTACCTCTCCTATATTTTAGCCCTTGAAGAAATATGCAAAGGCTGCGCTTCTACCGGAGCTATAATGTCTGTCAATAATTCTTTAGTATCCGCCCCACTTAAAACTTTTGGAAATGAGAATCAAAAATCCTCATTTCTCAAGGATCTAGCTAGCGGGAATAAATTAGGCTGCTTCATGTTGAGTGAGCCTGAAGCGGGATCTGACGCCGCGTCCATGAAAACAACAGCAACTTTGGATGGTGATAATTACATCCTCAATGGAGCAAAATCATGGATTACAAACGGTGCTGAGGCAGATCTTGCAATAGTATTTGCATCAACCGATAGGAGCTTAAAACATAAGGGTGTCTCAGCATTTATAGTCGATATGAAAACCCCGGGAGTAAATATCGGCAAGCTTGAAGATAAACTAGGGATAAGGGCTACAAGCACTGCACAGGTGTTTTTTGAAGACTGCAAAGTTCCGGCACAGAACTTACTCGGAAGCGAGGGTGAGGGATTTAAAATTGCCTTACATACTTTAGACGGCGGGAGAATCGGAATTGCTGCCCAAGCTGTAGGCATCGCGCAAGCCGCACTTGAGGAGTCAGTAAGATACGCAAAAGAGCGCAGGGCCTTTGGCAAAACCATATCAGATTTTCAAGGACTACAATTTATGATTGCCGACATGGCCACAAGGGTAGAAGCTTCAAGACTGCTTGTATGGCAAGCCGCTGTTATGAAAGATAGAGACGAAAGATACAGCAAGCAATCAGCAATGGCTAAGCTCTTCGCTGCAGAAACCGCTATGTGGGTAACTACTAAGGCTATTCAAATACACGGTGGTTATGGCTATACAACAGATTATCCGGTAGAACGGTATTTTAGAGACGCAAAGATAACTGAAATATATGAGGGAACATCTGAAATTCAAAGAATCGTTATAGCTCGGGAAACACTAAAGGAAATAGAATAAAAAAGAAGCCCTTTAAGTTTCCTTAAAGAGCTTCTTTCCTTAAAGAAGGAGGGTATAGGATGTCGGATAACTTTAAAATCTGATTTCTAATACTTATGATACAACTTCATACTAAAAGGATTCTAAAATAGTTCTTATTACTTTTTTGTAATAGATTGAGCCCAGCCTTTTAGAATTTTTACTGTAATATAATCCCCCACACTAATGCCCGCGATTTTGTTATTTGAAGCTGATACATTAAATCTCTTCTTGCGATTTACATATATGTTAATTATCCTGATCTGAAAATCATTTAAGGGAAAGATAATGCCAACATTCATTGAAAGACCATCAATCATTGAAGCAGCAGGAAATAAACCTAAAATAATCGAGGAATTTGCGGGAAGAGTTAATACCGGCCATTCTGATATTAGCATAGCCCGTATGACTTCGCCCGAAGGCTGGGTGGAACCGGGACAGCGCCCTGAATTTGAAGAGCTTACCGTGGTACTTGAAGGAACACTCACGGTTGAACATGAGGGCGGTTCAATTGAAGTTAACGCAGGGCAGGCAATCGTTACTCACGCCGGTGAATGGGTTAGATACAGCACTCCGAGTGAAGGTGGGGCTAAATATATAGCTGTATGTTTACCCGCGTTTACACCAGATACCGTTAACCGCGACGAAGATTAGAATATAAGGGGGTGGTTATGAATAAGCGCTGTGATTGGAGTGGGGCTGAACCCATTTATGTAGATTATCACGATAAAGAGTGGGGCGTACCCGTTCATGATGACCGCATGCATTTTGAAATGATTATCTTAGACGGCGCTCAGGCAGGTTTGAGCTGGATAACAATTCTTAAAAGACGAGATTCGTACCGCGAGGCATTTGATAATTTTGATGCGGTTAAGGTCTCTCGTTACGACGACAAAAAAGTAGAAAAACTGCTAACCAATCCCGGTATCATACGAAACCGTTTAAAGGTAAATTCTGCCGTAAAAAACGCCCAGGCCTTTTTGAAAATCCAAGAGGAGTTTGGTTCATTTGATGACTATATATGGCAGTTTGTAAATCATAAAACTATACAGAACAAATGGAAGAAAATGGCGGAACTGCCCGCTAAGACAGCTGAGTCGGATGCTATGAGTAAAGATCTTAAAAAAAGAGGATTCAGCTTCGTTGGCTCAACAATTTGTTATGCATATATGCAGGCTGCAGGAATGATAAATGACCATACTGCGGATTGCTTTAGATACAAAGAAGTGAAAGAACTGTCCGGTTAGCCCAATTTGATATATGGCTAACCGTTCTCACGAGCTTTTTTGGCCTTAGTTATGAAAGGTCCCTTACCCTTCTGCTTACCTTTGAAATATGATAGAACCATTTCAGCATCATGAAATGGGAGTGTTACAAAAGAGAATTTTTCAAGAATTTGCACATCCCTAATTTTCTTACTCTTAACTCCGCACTTATTCTGTATGAAGTGCATAAGTTTTTGAGATGTCAGACCGTCTTTTTTCCCTTGTGTTACAAATAGCCTTGTCTTACCTTTTGTATCGACTAAAGCGTTTCCAATCTCTGTGTAATTTTTCTCATCCAACTCATCCTGAAAAGAATATTCTAATAATGCTGCTACTACGTCGTCAGGGCTATTCGCTTCAAGAAGCTCACGAGACATTTCCATATATTCAGACCGGGGACTTGCCTCTACAATATCTTTTAGAATATTTCTTATTCTTATCTTTTTGGTCTTAATAACATCTTTAACATCTGGGAGCGTTGCTTTTCGGATATCTGTTTTTGTCTCTCTGCTTATATACCTAAGCTTCCTGTACTCCTCAGGAGTTATGAAAGTGATAGCATTTCCCTCTTTTCCTGCTCTACCGGTA
>JBBDIN010000106.1:0-16321 GCA_040880385.1 Thermodesulfobacteriota bacterium
GGGAGAGAGTTTGGATACCAGCTTACCTTCTTCAGACGAGCCTTAAGTCCTGAAGAAATAAAAAGAGATTCCGGCTGGGCCTCAAACCAAATATATTTTGCCCATTTTGCACTGACCGATATTAAAAGAGGGATGTTTTATTCAAGCGAGCGGTGGAGTAGGGGCGCCGCAGGTCTAGCCGGATCACAAAGTAGTCCATTTCGTGTATGGATAGACAATTGGTCTATCGAAGGGGATCATGAGACCGTCAAACTTAAGGCTGATGATGAAGACCTTTCTATAGAGTTGTCATTGAACTCTTTAAAGCCCATTGTTCTTCAGGGTGATAAGGGACTTAGTCAGAAAAGTGGTGAACCGGGTAATGCCTCTTACTATTTCTCACAAACCCGCATCAATAGCTCTGGAACGATTTCAATAGACGGGCAGAAGTTTGAAGTAAGCGGTCTAAGCTGGCTCGACCGTGAGTGGAGCACAAGCGCTCTGGGTCAAGACCAAGAAGGCTGGGACTGGTTCTCTCTTCAATTAGATGATGGCCGGGAAATCATGCTCTATCAGTTGAGACTAAAAGACGGTGGTGTCGACCCATTCTCTTCAGGCAGTTTAGTTGGTGTGGCAAGTGCTGTAATCACGCTTAAAGAAGAAGATTTTGAGATAGAGGTACTAGACACCTGGAAGAGTTCTGAAACAGGAATTGTGTACCCTTCAAAGTGGAAAGTAACTATTCCGGAGCAAGACATAGAGCTAACTGTGACTCCACTATTAAACAACCAGGAACTCCAAGTCTCATTTACCTACTGGGAAGGAGCTGTCGAAGTCTCTGGTAACGGTATATCCGGAAAGGGCTATGTTGAACTTACAGGCTATCAATCTCAGGATTGAATACTAAAGGGAGCGGGCACTACTAGTGCCGGCTCCCCTTTTTGTATTCTTGTGCTAATCTTTCAAAATAAACAACTAATTATTGAGAGGATTGCATATAATGGCAAATGGAGTGTTAGAAAATCTATATCATGTCGCAATTGCCGTAAATAATCTAAGTGAAGTTGAGAAAATATACGAGACCGCGCTTGGGCTTAAGGTTGTGCACCGCGAGGTTGTGGAGGATCAAAAAGTAAGTACCTCTATGCTCGTTCCCAAAGACGGCGGCACCGCAATTGAGCTGCTTGAGCCTATAAGTGAAGACTCTCCAATCTCAAAGTTTCTCGAAAAGCGCGGAGAAGGCATTCACCATATCTGCTACAAGGTGGACGACATCGAGTCTGTACTAGCGCGTCTAAAAGAACAAGGGGTCAGATTAATCGATGAGACTCCACGCGAGGGTGCATACAATTCGAGAGTCGCATTTATCCATCCAAAAGCAATGAACGGGGTTCTTATTGAGCTTGCGGAAATTAATAAAGCTGATTAATTTATGTAATATCCTCAAAATAATAAGTAGGCGGCAATACTTATCACAATTGCGCATATTATATTAAGCACAAATCCAACCCGCATCATATCTTTCAATCTTATTCTCTCCGTTCCAAACACAAGTGCGTTTGGAGGGGTGGCAACTGGGAGCATAAACGCGCATGAAGCAGCGATACCAACACTCATAGCAAGTACATGTGGAGAAAAATGCCCGATTTGCTCGCCGAGAACCAGAAAAATTGGTACCAGTATTGCAGCGCTTGCAGTGTTGCTTGCAACTTCGGTAAGAAAGATCATAAGCGTTACCGAGGCAAGTAGTAATAAGAACGGCCCGTAAGATGCCAAATGAGTTTCAACTAAAGCAGCCAAATATGCGCTTGCTCCGGTCTCAGATAATATTCCGCTCAGAGCCAGACCGCCACCAAATAAAAGGAGTACCCCCCAGTCGGCGAAATTCTCGATCTCCTTCCACTTCATTGTTCTGAAGAGAACCAATAGCACAATTGCAAATACTGCAATCATCGAATCGAACCCGCTTTCTATCCCAACCCAGGTCGATATTGGTTTGCTGAGCAGCCATAAAATCACAGTGAAAGCGAAGATGGCGCATACGATATAACTGTTCTTATTACTGAATACGTCTTGTGTTGTTATTTTGGAAATTGCCGCCATATCCGGGAATTTAGGCCGCAGCATTACATATAGCACTATCATCATAATAGGCAATAAGATCAGCATAAACGGGATTCCAAATTCAAGCCAGTCAGTAAAACTCAGCCCGAAATTTGCGGCAGTTATAGCGTTGGGAGGGCTGCCTATTACAGTCCCTATCCCGCCTATATTGGCAGAATAAGCTACACCGAGCAGAATGAACACTTCCGTTGTGTGGCTCCTTTCTTTAAGCTTAGAAATAAGCCCAAGTGCCACAGGGAGCATTATCGCCGTGGTTGCGGTATTGCTAATCCACATGCTTATTAGCGCGGTTGCAACGAACAAGCTCAATACAGAGAAAATCATCCGAGAGCCCCCGGCCTTCATTGTATAGCCCGCAAATAGCTCATCAAGGTTGTACTTGTGAAGAGCCGCCGCCAGAGCAAATCCGCCCAGGAATAAAAATATTATCGGATGAGCAAAATAGCTGAGCGCGTCTTTTACATTGAAAATCCCGGTCATTACTGCCACAATCGGAACCAACAACGCCGTCACAGTTATGGGGAGAGATTCCGTAATCCACAAGGTCCCAATGAAAAATAAGATAGCCAGACCTTTGAGTACGTTTTTATCCGCAGGCAAAAACATATATATCCCGATCGATATCAACCCGCTTAACAATATAACAAGCTTATTGTTCATTTAGGTCATGATTGTATTACATAAAGCCCAAATTGTTAAGTCCACTTTTAATCTGTCATCTCGAACTGCACACAATGTGTGCATGTGAGAGATTTTTCTTTTGCCGTCATTCTGAATTTATTTCAGAATCTCATCTTTTGTTTTTTTCTTTCTAATAGAAAAAGTGAAACGAGCATGAACCGAGCCCTCTAGAGCCGCTAGCGAATCTTCTCTATTGTCCAAAGTCTTTTCTTGGTCGATCGGCCCCAGTTGGGTATGTACAGTAAGTACTTACCGTTAAATTGATTGCCTTGAGGTTCAATTATAATCTTGATGTCTTTATTAGTCTCAAGTTTGCATGATCCCTTATCCCAAAGTTCCGCTTTCCCTGCTCCGTAAGAGTCCTCAAATACCTCTAGCAATTCTAATTCTTCCATAGATTTGTTAAAGGGACCACTCTCTATTGCTACTTTCTGGTTTTTGCTGTTTTCAGGAATTCCGTTTGGAATAATCCACGATTTTATTTCTTCTCCAAGTTGGAGGTAGAAGTCATAGTGTGGATGGTCGGTTTCGTGTTTGTGGATAAGAAAATTACTGGTTTCGCTCATAAATCAGTTTTAATCCCTTAAGTGTGAGAAAATTATCGACGGCTTCAATTGTTTCACTCTCATTTGCTATAAGTTCTGCAGATCCGCCTGTAGCTATAACATTGGGCTCTGTTTTCAATTCTACTTTAATCTTCTTAACAATCCCGTCCACCAGTCCGGCATATCCATGCACCAAACCCGATTGAATGCTCTCAACAGTTGTTTTTCCGATTACGTTGTCCGGCTTAATGATCTCAACCCTTGGGAGTTTAGATGCTTTTTGGTAAAGCGCTTCAGCAGAAACATGAAGCCCGGGTGTGATAACCCCTCCTAAATATTCTCCCTTCTCAGATATGCAGTCAAAAGTAGTTGCCGTGCCGAAATCTACAACTATTACGCTTTTGTGGTATTTCTCATAAGCTCCCACACCGTTTACTATCCTGTCGGCACCCACCTCTTTTGGGTTGTGATACAAAATGGGCATCCCTGTTTTTACTCCAGGCCCAACAATGATCGGGTCAACTTCAAAATAGGTGTTAATTGCCTCCAGTATTGTTTCAAGGAGTGTAGGTACAACGCAAGAAATGGCTGCGCCTTTTATTCGTTTGGTATCTATTTCTTTTATATCGATTAGTTTCTTAAATAGAACGCCGTATTCGTCGGAGGTCCTGGATTTATCACTGCTGATTCTCCAGTGGCTATTAATCTGATCCCCTTCGAATAACCCAAAGACTATATTTGTATTTCCTATGTCTACTGCAAGCAACATCTCTATCTCTCCAGTATTTATATTAATTATAGCAGTATGCTACCAGGTTATTAATTGTACTGCACCCCTTTTGTCAAGAAAGATTTAAGTTGGAATTGTGAATAGTATCAGGTGCCCTGCTAAGCTTAGTAACTAAACAAAAAAAAGGGAGCCTGCACTCAAAGTGCCAAGCCCCCTTGCCTTTTTCTGTCATTCTGAACTCGATTCAGAATCTCGTTTTTTCAATTCCTTTAAGGTCCTCAAACAAAAAAAGATTAGACCCTGAATCAAGTTCAGGGTGACACATTATATTTAAGCAGCTACTTTCCTTCTACGAATAACCATAAAACCAACTAGTCCCAAAATACCCGCCATTACTATAAGCCCCCATTCTGAAAGGGTTGGTACGTTACTTGGCGGTATCACCCAGATTTTCTCTACAAGGTTTGAGTCTAGAACTTCTTGTGTTCTTTCATCAAAAAATGAGCCAACGATTGTATCTGTACCTGGAAATTTACTACCCGTGTAAGTCCATGAGACCTGCCCGTTTTCATCCGTAGTGCAGTCATCATTTACAGAGCATTCGCCGCTATTAGGATCGCTCATTTCTCCTGCGTTGGGTCCGGATATTACTTCAAAGGTAACCAAAATCCCCGGTTCCGGAATTTCATCTATATCAACTGTGGAAGTAACTGTGTGATCAGTTAGAACATCATTAGTCGCAGAATTAGGAGATAGATTGATAAATGTTGGCGGGGGTATGGGTGTAGTCAACGCACCCAAGGAAACACCGAAGCTTTGGTTCGTATCGGTGCTGACATCACTACAGGTGAACCCTCCTGCACCATCACCCAAACAGACCCGGTTGCTCTGATTGGCATTCGAGAAGACCGCATCGAGGTTGCTGTCAGCGTTCACAAGACCCAAGGAAACATTTTGGCTGAAGTTCGTATCGGTGCTGACATTACTACAGGAGAACCCTCCTGCACCATCACCCAAACAGACCCGGTTGATCTGACCGTTATTCGAGAAGACCGCATCGAGGTTTTGTGCCTCCACGGTGGCTGTTTGCCCAAGGCCGAACATCAAGATGAGCAGCAGCGGCATAACAAGGTGCCAGTGGCCCATACGAATGGCAACAGATTTCACCTTGCTCATTTTCATTACATTTTTCATGACAACCTCCTTACGCCCATTGTCTTACAATACCATAAGGTAGCTTATGGTAATCAAAACAAGAAGATATGTTTATGCTCTAACCATCATTTAGAGAAACTTAATTCCTTCACTTATTAAGCTCATCAAGGGCTTTTTGCGCCACTGCATGCCTCTGATCAGCAGCTTTTCTATACCACTTCGCAGCCTCTTCGTAGCTCTGCCGAACTCCCTGGCCATGTTTGTACAAAAAACCGAGACTATATTGCGCCTCTACAAATCCCTGGTCTGCTTTATTCTTGATTGATTCTAAATCTTCTGCATTTGCAGTTACGAGAAAGAAAAAAAAGATAGTTCTTATAACAGATGCAAATTCCTTGTCCAGATCGGCTTGGTAGCCGTGTTGATCACCGAAACGTTATTGGAGTTAAAATTTGTTACATATGCGCGTGTACCATCCGGTGTTATGGCCACACCAAAAGGGGAATTCCCACCCGGTATGGGTGAGCCAACGACCATATTGGTCGCCGTGTCGATCACCGAGACCTTATTGGAGCTGCTATTAACAACATAAGCAAATGGCTGTGCAAAAACCGGGGCTGTAAAGAGAAGGAAAACAATTAATACGGATAATACAAAAGCTAATCTATTGAACATTCCTATCCCCCATACACTATTTCATTTACTAGAAAAGCAATAATTACACTTGATTGCGATTATTGCACTTTTCTGTATCCATGTCAAATAGCATGTAATTCCGGGGACTGTCTTAAAAAATGTGTATGAGTAAAATAGAGCAGCCGGTTTATTTCTCCGTCTTTTTTAAATTAAAATAGATTCTTAATGACGAGCGGTATATAATGACTACTTTAGTCCCCATCTTCGCCTGAGAAACCACTCAGATGATAACATGCCTATGAGCAATAAAAAGATAAACGGATTATCCCATAATTTTTTAGTTTTGTAACCTGCGATGGTTTTTTTCTTAGATGGGTCTATATTTAGTTTCTCAGGACTCTCTTTGGTGGTAATAAAGCTGCCCCCTGATTTCTGAGCTATTAATTTCATAATATCTTGATTCACAGTAGGACCTCTAACCTCATTTTCCGGCGCCTCAACAATAAAAATAGTTTCGCTCTTATTTAGATCTTTATACTGTTCTGATTCACCCTCCGGCACTACGGATATTTTATAAATACCGTTTTCTTCAACTTTAAATTCTCCGCTATATCTACTTGGGGATATATTGTTTAATTCTATTTTCTTTTCCTGTCCATTTGGCAAAGTTATTACAGGCAAGCTGTTTTTGTTGATGCTCTCAGGGGCTAGAGTCGAAATTTCTATTTTAGCATTCTCGCCCGGATTATAAATCGGCTTATCAGTGTTTATTTTTACATCTCTTAATTCAGGGTCATTGACGAACCACAAAAATAGCCTGTTCCAAAATTTCTCATAATGAGCAGACAGATTGCCCTCGCTTGCCTGGGCAAAATTCCATTTCCAGGATGAATCTGACATAAATGCCGCAACCTTTCCGTTATCTATATTCTCAACCGCTAATACCGGATCGCCATCTGCTGATGACAATAACGCTGTGGCGGATGGGTTTAATCCCTGGACTATGTTTAAGCCTTCAAGCTCCGGCATTGTACTCCATTGTCTTTCGTTTTCATCTTTATTTGGGACAATTCTCATAATTGGGTGGCTTTTTCCAATATCGGTGAGCTCGGTGTGGAACTTCTGGTTACTAATAGTCTCTGATAAAGTTTTGGGAGTGTAATCAAGCTCAACCGGCAATATGTCTGAGACTGATGTTCTGCCGTAATTTCCACCGTTAAAACTGTTGCTTCCGCCGATCATCAGAAATGCCCCGCCGTCCCTAGAGACATAATTCTTCAGATTTTGTAAATGGAACCCGAAAATTCCATAGGGCTGGAATTGGAAATCCTGGAATATAACAACATCAAAAGTGTCCAGTTCATTACTGAATATCTCATTAACAGGAAAAGGTATTAAGCTCAACTCTCTTTCCGAAGCAAATACCAAGTCTGATGGGTCTCTTAAAATAAAGAAGGATACTAAGTCTACATTTGGGTTTCTTTTGAGCGCCTTCCTCAAAAATTTAACGTCCCATGAAGGTCTTCCTGCGACGTGGAGAACCCGTATTTTATTAATAATAACGTCTGTAAAGAAGGATTTCTGATTATTCTCGGCAATGAGCTCCCCGGATAATACTGGTATGGACACTGTGTAAATTTTCCTTCCCAATGATAGGGGGTTTACTTCAAACGCCACTTTGGCCTCTTTGGAATCCTTATCTAAAGAAGCTTCTTTGATTGCAATTAATTTGTCTTCTTCGTAGAGTGAAACCGGAATTTCAAAACTATCACCAATGCTTGATTTAATTGATACATCAATCGTAAAAGGGTATCTAAGGAATGTTACTTCACTTGCTTCTATATCGTCTATCCAAACGTCGTAGATGTTTTCTTCTGTAACTGGGCTTACGGTATTGATTGGGAAATCTACACCTGCTAATTTCTCACTCAAACTATCTAAAGCCTCTTTGTTCTCAGCACCATCAGAGATAATTATTGCAGTATCAAGTTCATTCTTACTGTTCTTTTTTGTTATTTCTTCTATTACTTTGCTTATATCAGTGATAGAACCATTGGGTTCATTCTTGAGAATTGAGTTGAGAGAGGTTGTTCTTAATCCTTGGTCAAATAAATAGTATTCAACATAGAAATCTTTTTCGATTTGAGAGAGAAATTTGTTATGTTGTACTAAGTAACTTTTTATACTTTCATTTCTTGTATTACCTTCGGAATCTCCATGGAGATTTATGCTCCATGAACTATCAACTATGATAGCTAACTTCTTTTTGTCTTCTTTGTAATTAGCTGTCCGGTATGCGGGATTGAATAAAATGAAAATTATTAATAGGAATGATAATAAATGAAGTGAAACAATTACTGCTCTCTTTTTAGTACTATCTAGGTGTCTTGTGCTTCGGTATGATCCATAAAGTACTAATATCAATAAAAGTAGTAATACAATTCCTTCAACAATGTTTGGAGGATTTAGTAATACAAAGTGATTAATTACTGAGTCCATTAGAATAAATTTACCACACTGTGTCTGACTTTTATGGTTTTATAGTATTAAAAATTTGCCTTTATCCATTATAGTCTCGCCGTCTACAATTACAGTTGGTTCCATAATTACGCCGTCTAGGTGGCTCGCTACACGAATAATACCGCCCATACTTTTATTATCGCCAAATGCTATATGCACTGTTCCTATAACCTTCTCATCCTCTAGGACTTCCCCGGTTATGAGGGCTTTATCGTGAGTTCCGATTCCAAGCTCTGCAAGATTAAAGGCGAGTTTTCCGAAAGGCTCCATAATTGAATATAGTTTTTCTGCCCCTGCTCCACCTGTAATTTCTGTAGCGTAACCTTCTTCAACTTTAACGTTAATAACTTCATCCTTAAGAATGCCCACGCCAGCCATTGATCCATCAAACACAATTACTCCTCCTGACTTTCCTTCCATTGGCGCTACATACGCCTCTCCTGCCGGTAGATTGCTGAAATCTCCCGGATTATGGTTTAAGCCCGTGTCCGAGTGCCCGTCTCTTCCTTCTACAGCCAGATTAATATCTGTCCCCTTTTCTGATGTAATTCTTATATTTGATGCTTTGGTAATAATCTCGGCAAGGATATCGCTCTTTTTTGCTATTTCTTTATAGTCGGCATTTAATGTTCTTGTCATCATATCCTCAGTAATCCCGGGTAGGGTGGCAATTCGAACGCCGGCTTTACTAGCTTCTCTTCTTGAATCCGTATGGCTTAAGGATTTCGAGGTAGGGATAAGTATCACATCTACCAACTTCATTAGCTCTGCAATTGGCTCTGGAGGTTCTTCACCATTAGACCTTGGCGTTATTATTTCAGTAAATATTGCCTCTGCTCCCATTTCTTTAGCCCCTTCCCAAAGGGCACGCCCTATTTTTCTTGCCGGTTCGTCAGTTATTATGAGAACCCTCTCTCCCTTTTTTACCGCCATACAGTCCTTCAGTGCGATTTCTGCAGCTTTCTTTAATTGATCCATTAATTCTCCCCGATTTTCTATAGTGCTTGTGCTAATTCTTATCAATATTATAATATGCCCTATCTTAGCGGTTCTTGTAAGATTAAATAAATTTGATCTTGAGTGGTATTTCTAAGGAGAGGTTCGATGCCCGGGATTGGCTTAGTTACACCCTATTGGAATAACATCACAAAGCAAGAATTTATAGAAATTGCTCGTCTTGCTGAAGATCTGGGCTATCACTCAATTTGGGTGCCCGAGATGTGGGGCAGGGACGCTTTTTCCATTCTGGGGTTATTAGCTGCACATACTAGCAGAATCAAATTGGCCACAGGAATAATTCCTATATATAGCAGATCTCCCGCAGTTATTGCCCAGACCATTGCTACTTTGGATGAATTATCGGATGGTCGTATGATGCTCGGTCTAGGTACTAGCGGACCCATAGTTATTGAGAACTGGCATGGAGTGTCTTATGAAAAACCACTTCAGAGAACTAGGGAATATGTCGAAATCATACGTATGATTTTAAATAGTGAACGAGTCAATTATGAAGGAGACATATTTAAATTAAAAAACTTCCGACTCCAATTCAAACCTCTCAAAAATAATATCCCGATCTTTATAGCCGCTATGGGTTCAAAGAACATACAACTTACAGGCGAGGTTGCAGACGGGTGGATACCATTCTTGGTGCCACCTGCATATCTTGAGAATGGCAAAATGGAGCTTAGATCTGGCGCGGAAAAAGCAGGGAAGGATGGAGAGCAAATTTTAGTGAGCCCCTATATACCGGCTGCAGTTTCCTCAGATGAGAGTCTTACAAAAGACGTAATCAAAGAGTATATTGCTTATTATGTTGGTGGGATGGGGACTTTTTACCATCAAGCAATGGTTCGCTACGGATTTAAGACTGAGGCTGATAAAATCTTAGAAGCGTGGGGTAAGGGAGATAAGAGCGGGGCAGTTCAAAGCGTATCTCAAGAAATGTTGGAGTCGTTTTCGATCTCTGGGAACGCTGAGTCCGGCAAATCAAAGATAGCTCAATATATTGATAATGGAGCTGATCTGCCTATTATTCTTTTCCCTCCAAAGGCATCTCGTGAATTGATGAGGCAGACAATAGAAGGGCTTGCTCCCAAAAATTGACATAAATCCAAATCTAGTGAATATTAGCCGTAATTTTAATAGGTAAAATTAATAGATTTTTATTGGAAAATAATATATGAAAATACTTGTAACAGGCGGGGCAGGATTTATAGGTTCTTGGGTCTCCAGTGCTTTTCTTAAAGAAGGCCATGAAGTAGTTATTATTGATGATCTATCTACAGGGAAAGAAGAAAATCTTCCTAGCGGCGCTAAATTTATAAAATGTGATATTAGAGATTTTGATACGGTCGAAAAAATCATCTCTGATTTCAAGCCTGAAATAGTAGACCACCATGCCGCACAGATCGATGTTCGTAAATCAGTAGATAACCCAATGCATGATGCTGAGATTAATATTGTAGGCACTCTACATTTGATAGAGTCATCTTTAAGACACGGTGTGAAAAAATTTATATTTGCCTCAACTGGCGGCGCTATATACGGTGAGCCAGAGGTAATTCCGGCAGATGAAAAAACCGACCCCTTTCCCATCTCACCCTACGGCACTTCTAAATACGCTGTAGAGAAATACCTTGGCTACTATAACTATGTGCACGGTTTTGAGTATGTCGCCCTTAGATACGCTAATGTCTACGGACCGCGTCAAAACCCCCATGGTGAAGCAGGTGTAATTGCTATTTTCTGTAACCGAATTTTGTCGGGAACACCTTGTACTGTTTTTGGAGACGGTGGTCAGACAAGGGATTATGTATACGTAGAAGATGTTGCGAAGGCTAATCTTCAAAGTCTCAGTGCGCCCGTTGGCAGTTATAATATCGGAACAGGGATTGAAACATCTGTGAATGATTTGATTTCAGAACTCAAAAAATCATCAGGAACGGATTTTGAAGTTAATTATGGAGAAGAAAGACCTGGAGAGGTTCAGAGTATAAGCCTGGAAGCGTCACAAGCGGAAAAAATACTTGGATGGAAGCCTAATGTGAATTTGGCAGAAGGGATTCAAAAAACTTGGAACTGGTTTAATCAGGATTTAAAATAATGACATTGATTTCTGTCTACTAATGATTAGATTGCCTAACAAGGTCTATTGGGTATCCTTAGACATCCTGGAGGTATTAAATGAGCAAAGAAGAAGATTTTTTATATGATGAAAGAATAGTTGAAATGCATATCAAGGACGGAACTCTTTCTAAGAAGGATTATGAAAAGCATTTGAAGAGTCTCCCTGATGTAGAAGAAAAGGGAGAGGTCCTTATTATAGAAGAAGATGAAGATGAAGTTGTAGTAGAAGTTGAGCTTGAGCAAGTAGAAGAGGACGAGACTGAATGAAATGGGATTATAAAGTTGTTTCAGTAGATACATTATTCCAGGGTAGTAATGATCATGACATTGCGGTATCAAAAGAGGCAGCTGGTGCAAGACGGGTAAGCGCAGGGGAAGGTATGGAAAAAGCCCTTAATGATCTGGGTAAAGACGCTTGGGAATTAGTTTCAATAACTGGGGATTTTGGGATATTTAAAAGGTCGTCAAATTTATCTCAGAATTAAAGAGAAATCTTATTCCCATTCAATAGTGCTTGGCGGCTTAGTTGATATGTCGTAAACCACTCGGTTAATTCCTTTTACTTCATTTATTATTCTTACAGATGTTCTTTCCAAAATATCATATGGAATACGTGACCAGTTTGCGGTCATGCCGTCTAGGCTTGTAACTGCTCTAAGAGCAATCACATCTTCATAAGTTCTTTCATCACCCATAACACCTACAGTTTTAACTGGTAGGTAGACACAAAACGCCTGCCAAATATCGTCATATACGCCGTCCTTTTTGATCTGATCGATAAAAATATGATCGGCAAGTCTTAGTCTTTCAACCCGCTCCCGTGTAATTTCGCCCATGATTCTAATCCCTAGCCCCGGTCCCGGAAATGGATGACGGTTAAGAATATTCGCCTCAACTCCAAGCTCAAAACCGACTGCTCGAACCTCATCTTTGAAGAGCTCTCTTAGAGGTTCTACCAGTTTAAGATTCATTTTTTCGGGAAGTCCGCCCACATTGTGATGAGATTTAATAGTAGCAGAAGGGCCTTTAACGCTCACACTTTCTATTACATCAGGGTAAAGTGTGCCTTGAGCAAGAAATTCTGCACCACTTATTTTAGAGGCTTCTTCGTCAAAAACATTAATAAATTCTTCGCCGATTATTTTTCTCTTCTTCTCTGGGTCTGATACACCTTTTAATTTTTCAAAAAACCTTTGAGTTGCATCTACATGAATTAGATTGAGGCCCATATCTCTAAACGAATCCACAACTTCAGCTGCCTCATTAAATCTCATAAGCCCTGTGTCCACAAATATGCAGTAGAGGTTCTCAGCTATGGCATGCTGAATAATTACAGCAGCAACTGCTGAATCCACTCCGCCTGAAAGTCCGCAGATTACTTTTGCAGAGCCCACTTTTTCTCTAATTTCCTTAATACTGGTTTCGGCAAAAGATTTAGAAGTCCAGGTGTTTTTACATCCCGCAATATTGAATATGAAATTAGACAATATTTCCTTGCCGAATTTTGTATGAACCACCTCGGGGTGAAACTGAGTACAGTACATCTTAAGTTTCTCATTTTTAACAGCGGCCACTGGTGAATTCTCACTCGCTGCAACAGCGGTAAAACCCTCCGGGAGCTCAAGAACTCTGTCTCCGTGTGACATCCAAATATCACTACCATCCGGTATATCTTGCAGCAGGTCGGTATTGTCCGTTATTTGAAGCTTTGCCGGACCAAACTCCCTCTTGTCGGAACGCTCCACTTTGCCTCCGAGAAGATGAACGGTAATCTGCATCCCGTAACAAATACCTAAAATGGGTACGTTGAGTTTGAATATCTCAGGATCAATAGTAGGAGAATCTTCATCCCATACACTCGCAGGACCGCCTGAAAATATGATTGCTTTAGGGGCGGTTTTCTTAATATCTTCAAGCGAAGTATTAAAGGGCTTAATTTCAGAATAGACACCGAGTTCTCGTGTCCTTCTTGCAATAAGCTGTGTGTATTGAGAGCCAAAATCAAGAACAAGTATTTTATCGTGCATTTTCTATTTTAGATGTGATAAAGTTTTGTAACTGTTAGAGTCGTTCATAAAAAAAGAAGCGTAGTCTATCACTCGATTCTATAGTTAGGGGCTTCCTTTGTTATTATTACGTCGTGTACATGGCCTTCTCTAAGACCAGCGTTTGTAACTTTAATGAATTTAGCTTTAGTTCGCAGCTCATTTATATTCTTGCATCCGGTGTAGCCCATTCCTGCCCTGAGTCCGCCTATTAGTTGATATATAACGTTGCCAATAGAACCTCTGATTGGAATTCTTCCTTCAATTCCTTCAGGCACAAGTTTGGAGTCTATCATTTCATCGCCAATGTTCTGTGCGTATCTATCTCTGCTTCCCTTCTTCATAGCTTCAATTGATCCCATTCCACGATACACCTTGTAGGTCCTACCTTGAAATAGTATCACTTCTCCGGGCGCTTCATCCGTTCCCGCAAATAGGTTGCCTATCATTACTGAATTTGCTCCTGCCGCTATTGCCTTGGCTACGTCGCCCGAGAACTTAATCCCGCCGTCAGCTATAACTGGTATATCATATTTTTTGGCTACTTTGGAAGCATCTTGAATAGCTGAAATTTGAGGAACGCCGATACCTGCAATAATTCTCGTTGTGCATATAGATCCTGGACCTACGCCAACCTTAACGGCATCAGCACCAGCTTTAATAATTGCTTCTGCCCCTTCGCCTGTTCCTATATTGCCGGCAATTATTTCAATTCCGGGAAAGTTCGATTTAGTTGATTTTATTGTATCGAGAACTCTCTTTGAGTGCCCGTGCGCGGTATCTATCACTATTACATCACAACCTACTTTAAGGAGCGAATCTATTCTTTCTTCGCTGTCAGGCCCAACTCCTACGGCTGCCCCGCACCTCAGTCTTCCAAAGTTGTCTTTAGATGCGGTTGGATACTTCTCAATCTTTTCTATGTCTTTCATTGTTATCAAGCCGCGAAGCCTGAATTCGTCATTTACCACGGGGAGTTTTTCAATTCTGTATTTATGAAGTAGTTCTTTAGCTTCTTCTAAATTTGTCCCCTCTCTTACAGTAACCAGCCTCTTTTTAGGCGTCATAATTTGTTTTACTTTAAAGTCTAAGTTTTTTTCAAATCTCAAATCTCTGAAAGTTACTATTCCAAGAAGTGTTTCATCTTCTTTCGTAACCGGAAGCCCCGTAATATTCTGCTTTAGCATTATGTCCAAAGCGTCTTTAACTGTATGGTTAGGGCGAACTGTAAGGGGATTGACGATCATTCCACTTTCATATTTCTTTACTTTTTTTACTTCGGCAGTTTGTTCTGAAATATCCAGATTCCTATGGATAATCCCTATACCACCTTCCTGAGCGAACGCTATTGCAGATTTAGATTCGGTAACCGTATCCATAGCTGCACTAACTATAGGTATATTAAGTTTAATATTTGGTGTTAACTGAGTGGCTATATCAACATCATTGGGCAAAATCTCAGAATAAGCGGGTAGTAAAAGAACATCATCGAATGTTAAACATTCTAAAATATCTTTATTGCTCATTCTAAATTATCCCTTTTTGGTTTTTTTTGCAGGTGCTTTTTTAGCCGCTGTCTTAGTAGCAGTTGTTTTTGTAGCAGTCGCCTTCTTAGTTGTTGTCTTAACAGTGGCTGTTTTTGGTGCTGTTTTCTTTTCTTTGGTAGTTGTTTTAGTCGCGGCTTTTGGTTTTGCCGGAGCAGCTTTCTTTGCGGCAGGCGTTTTTTTAGCTACAGCAGGTTTTTCTTTAGCCGAAACAGCCTTTTCTTTAGGTTCCGCTTTCTGCTTAGCAGTTTTAGGAGGAGCAGCCTTTTTTTCATTTGCAATAGATATTAGTCTCGCAGGAGTCTTGACAATTTCTATTATTTTCTTTCTCATTTCAGGAAGCGTTACGCCAAGTTCAATCTCAATTTCCTGCTCTTTTTCTCCAAGGTTAATAAATACCGGAAGCACGCCTACGTAGGTTTTTGAATCAACACGTTCAAAACCGAGTGCGTTTAGTAGCTTCTTTGGAAGAGTTGGGAACTCTATAGTTGCAATTTCCGCAGTTTCTTGAGGAAGGAGACCATCCTGACTCACGCTAATCTTTAGAAGGGTGGATTTCATTTTTTTCCCTCGCCTTATTTATATAAAATATAGCTTTTAATATTTAAATGAACTACTCTCTCTCCAAAATATGAAATGTTAATAATACATTTTAGAAATCTGAGTGAGCGGCAACACTGAAATATTTACTATTATCCGGTACATTCTACTTGAATCACAATGACATAGCAAGCTAAATCTACTTATTTGCTATCGGTAAGTGGCCGCTCTATTGTTTAGTGTCAATTTGAGGATGCTTCTTTGTAATCTATTACTTCTAGATTGTATTTTAAACCGAGTACTCTGCTATCTGCTGGGAATACTGTGAAAAAAGGTATGGATTCCCCGGGCTGAATATTATAGTTAAGTCCTGCAAGCTTTCTGGAGTTGTTTATATCTATATCCCCATTTTTTTGGTCTAATTTTGAAAGTATATTCTGTATTGGCGAAACTTTTAGCTCAACGTCAGTAAATGTGTTTCCCGCATAGAAAGTGTCTTCAAATTCCTTTTTCTCAGCGGCTATATATTCACTCCTTAATTTTACATAGTTTACAGGTGCTTGAGATTGATTCGTTATTAGCCCTGAAACAATATAAACAGGACCATTTACCGTGTTCATCCATCTAGCCTTGTGCTCTGAAATGATGACCTTAGGAGCTTCCTTCTCATTTAGCTCTAAAGGGATAATGGAT
>JBBDIN010000106.1:16331-17952 GCA_040880385.1 Thermodesulfobacteriota bacterium
GTAAGAGTGGACAAAGTGCTTTCGGGCAGAATTTCAGCCTTAATTAATATGATAAGACTTGCAATAAATATAACAAATAGAGCTGCTATAGTTATGAGTGTATAAATAAACCTTGTGATAATGCCGGTATGTGATTTTATTATTGTACCCCCTGATGCATTATGGGAAATCTCGTTTTCAGCCTCTTCTAAATTCTCTTGGTCGATATCCTCAATTATCGGATTCTCTTCATCTGGAGTTTCTTCCTCGATAGAAATACTATCAATATTTTCTATAGGAAGCCCGTCATCGTAATCTTCTTCAAAACTTTTATCCGCATAAACTTCGTCATGAACTTCGTTGTCATCCAATCTGTTATCAATACTATCTTCGGATTCAAATAGTTTAGGCGGATTTTGTATAGAATCATCAGCTTCTTCTATCTCAGATATTTCTACCTTATTCTCTATTTCTTCAATTTCCTTAGTTGGCAGCTCTTCTGATTGGAGGTTTGTTGCAGTATTTTCAGTTATGTAATCGTCTATTAAATCTTCTAGGTTTTCTTGATGCTCTGTAGGTATATCAAGAATATCATTATCAGTCTCTTCATTATCATTTCTTATATTTAATTCGGCTTGAGTTAAATCAGAAGAACTGCCGGAAAGAGGTTCTTCCTTTTCTAGATAGTCGTTGCTTCTTTCTTCTGTGGCAATTTCTTCCCTCAAGTCTTCAAATAAAGGTGACTCTTCGGATATCCCCAACTTGTCTTCATCACTCAGATCATCTGTTTTAGATACGAAAAATATATGTCCGCATTTTGAGCACCTAACGCTGCTTCCGGGCGGCTTTATTCTAGAATCATCAAGCCTATATTTACGCTTGCAGTTCTCACACTGAATAACCATCTCTTGATTTTTCTCCAACCGAAAATAACAATAATATAAAGTTATTACGGCGTTTCAACTATTGAAAAAACTATAGGCTTCTTTAAGCTAAGTCAATACTAACTAAGAGGATATAAAGTATAATTCATAATTCTATGAGATATCTCAAAATCTACATACTTGCTCTAGTCATATTTACTTTTATTTCCTGTGCGCACTCGCCGCGTAATTTGGAGCCAATTGAAAGGGTGCAGTACCAAATGGGAACTTACGCCCGCGTGCTTATTTACGGCGGGAATAATAAAGATGTCGATGCTGCTTTCGCCAAGATTAAGGAGCTTGATAATTTGCTCTCCGACTATAATCCCAATAGCGAGATTTCGGAAATTAACAAGATGGCTGGAGTAAAGCCGGTTAAAGCTGACGCTCAGGTAATCCAGGTATTAGAGATAGCCAAGAAAGTAGCGTCAGAAACAGACGGAGTTTTTGATCCAACTATAGGGGCTCTAACTATAAGAGTTTATAGATTCGGAAGAGAAAGTGAAGTTGAACCCGATATAGCAGATATAGATAAAGCGAAATCATTAGTCAATTACAATGATCTAGTCATAGAAGGTGATAATGTTTATTTAAAAAATAAAGGAATGATGATTGACCTGGGAGCAATTGGGAAGGGATATGCTGTTGAACAAGCTGTAAGTGTTCTTAAGGCAAGGGGTGTTAAGACCGGTGTAGTGTCTCTATCGGGGGACTTGAAA
>JBBDIN010000107.1:0-17648 GCA_040880385.1 Thermodesulfobacteriota bacterium
AGGGTTGTGAGTGTTATACTTGCCGGACTTTTTCAAGGGCTTACTTAAGGCACTTATATATCGCAAAAGAAACCCTTGTTTTGCGATTACTAACAATTCACAATTTGTATTTTTATGCGGAGCTTATGAAAGGAATTCGTGGTAGTATTAAAAGCGGCGATTTTCCAAATTATATATCTAGGGTACAATCCATTGAAGGAGAAAGAGAAAATTGATAAATAATAAACATATTATTGCAACTTTAGTGGTTGCTTTTTTTTCAATAGCCGGATGTGTATCTCCAGGAGGTGAAGGAGGGGGAAGTTCTCCTTTGGCATTCCTTCCTTTCATTCTTATCTTTGTTGTTTTTTATTTTCTAATCCTTCGACCGCAGCAAAAACAGGGTAAGGACAGAAAGAAAATGTTGAGTGAGATTAAACGCGGCGACGATATAATCACTTCAGGCGGTATTTACGGAAAGATTATTAATGTTTCCGAGGATGATATTATTACACTTGAAGTTGCAAAGGGACTTAGCATACGCATAAACCGATCCGGAATTGCGGGTCTCCAACCTTCTGCACCAGAACCTAAAGGAGGAAAAAACTAAAAAATGAGAGCTTCCAGAGGATGGATTTTAACAATCCTTATAGTTACGGTTTTATCTTTATTACTTATGGCTCCTACTTTTTTGGGTGATAGTGTTCCTAGCTGGTGGGGAAAGTTGTTTCCAGATAGGGGTATTAGGTTAGGGCTTGACCTTAAGGGCGGAATTTTTCTTCTTATCGGAGTAGATTCCGAAAAAGGAGTTGAGCAAGAGTTAGACAGTATTAAAGATTTCATGAATCAGGAATTAAAAGACGACAAAGTATTAATTAAAGGCTCTACTGAAACAGATGACTCTCTCACCCTACAGTTTTTCTCTAAAGCTGATTTAGATAAAGCAAAAAGTGTAGCGGAAACAAACTTCAACGAAATATCCGATATTGGGGAAGATAACTTATCTCTTAATTTTGTTCTAAAAAATGCATATGTAGCGGATGTTGAAGAAAGAGCGATTGATCAGGTTAAGCAAGTTATAGAAAATCGTGTTGCAGAATTAGGCCTGGTTGAACCTTCTATACAAAAAGCCGGAGACAACCGAATCATAATTCAAGTCCCGGGCGCATCTGAAAAAGATAGACAACGTATTATTGATATCATTAAACGATCCGCAGTATTAGAGTTTAAAATTGTCAGTAACGCCGGAGCTACTGAAGAAACCGTCTTAGCAGGGCTTGGTGTTGCGACCCCTGAAGAATTAGAAGATAAAAACTTAATGCTAATACCGGGAAATACCGGAGCCGAAAATGAAAAGTTTTTCATCGCCTCAGCGGATTCCCAAGTTACAGGCGAATCACTTTCCGGGGCCAGAATAACTTTTGATGAGTTCGGTAAGCCTGCGGTAAGTTTTTCATTCAAAGGCGAGGGGGCAAGTAAGTTTGGTGTTCTCACTGAAGAAAATATTGGCCAAAGACTTGCAATTGTTCTTGATGGAACAATAAAATCCGCTCCCACAATTCAGGAGCGAATAACTTCTCAAGGTAGGATTACCGGAGACTTTACAACTGATGAAGCAAAGGATTTAGCCCTAGTTCTCCGCTCCGGTGCGCTACCTGTGCCAGTAGAAATCGAACAGGAAAGAACCGTGGGTCCGTCTCTTGGAAAAGAGTCTATAGACAAGGGAAAGCTTTCTATGATTATAGGCGGTATTTTAGTCATAATCTTTATGGCGTTTTTCTACAGACTTCAAGGCCTTGTAGCGGATGCAGCGCTAGTTTTGAACATGCTGTTTATTATGGGATTCCTCTCAGCTTTCGGTGTCACTTTAACACTCCCCGGTATTGCAGGACTTGTGCTTACACTGGGTATGGCTGTAGACGGGAACATAATCATATTTGAGAGAATCAAAGAAGAGCTCAGAACCGGGAAATCTCCCCTTGCAGCGATTGACGCTGGGTATGGGAGATCATTACAGACAGTACTCGATGCCAATATAACGACGCTTATTACAGCATTAATACTGTTTTGGTTTGGTACCGGGCCAATAAAAGGATTCGCTGCAACTCTATCAATCGGTATTATCTCAACCGTGTTTAGCAACGTTGTAGTGGCAAGAGTTATTACGAATTATATATATGAAGAAAAGAAGGTACCTGCACTAAGTATTTGAGGAATATCCAGGAGGATCTAGTAATTTGGAATTATTAAAACCAGGCACTCGTATAGATTTTGCAAGCAGAATTAGAAAGGCGATTTTTATTTCTATCGCTTTAATTATTATTGCCATTGGCTCCCTTATTTATCACAAAGGTCCCAACTGGGGTGTTGAGTTTACAGGTGGAACAGAGATACACATAAAGCTGGCCAAAGAAGTAAGCATTGAAGATATCAAGAAGACACTTGAAACGACCGGTTTTCCACCAGATATTGTACAGCAGCTTGGTCTAACTAGTGACCATGAATACCTTATCAGATTTTCTCCGGAACTTGTAAGGTTTGACCAGATACAGGGTTTTCAAACCGAGCTTGAAAAGATTATTGCTACTAATGAGTTCTTTAAGGGTGGCTCAATTCAAAGGGTCGATTATATTGGTCCTAGAGTAGGTAAAGAATTAATTAGAAAGGCCATAATTGCAATTCTTCTTGGATGTGTAGGAATTTTAATATACGTTATGATTCGGTTTGAAATAGGATTTGCACTTGGCGCTGTAATAGCCCTTATTCATGACACCGTAATTACACTTGGCGCGATCTCTATAATGGACAAAGAATTTACTCTGGCCCTTGTTGCAGCTCTCTTAACAGTAATTGGTTTCTCGGTAAACGATACTATTATTATCTTTGATAGAATTAGGGAGAATATGAGAAAGGGTGGGAAACTTAGCATTAGAGAACTGGTAAATGAAGGAGTAAATCAAACTTTAACAAGAACCATATTAACAAGTATAACAGTGTTCCTAGTGTTGATCCCTCTATTTATATTTGGTGGGTCCGTTATTCATGACTTTGCCTTTACAATGATCGTGGGCGCGATTGTTGGTACATATTCTTCTATATTCATTGCAAGTGCGTTTGTTATATATTGGAGAGAAAGAAAGGGCCACTCATAAATCTTTACATAGGCGATATTAGCCAATAGTCTTTAATGATCGACTATCTTGTACTTTCCCTATTTATAATAGTTGCGCTAGCCGGATTGATCTCTCACGTCTTCGGATTCCCGGGTAATTTCATAATACTTACAGGTTCCATCCTCTTAGGCTGGTATGGGGGATTTAAAGAAGTTACACTGACCATCTTACTCATACTGCTTGGACTTGCTCTTTTTGCAGAGTTGGTAGAGTTTATCCTAGGTGTTCTCGGAGCAAAAAAATATAAATCCAGCAATAAGGCAATTGCGGGTTCTATTGTCTTTGGAATAATAGGTGGTATTTTAGGTATTCCGTTCTTTTTTGGCATAGGAGCAGTCATAGGGGCATTTTTAGGAGCTTTTTTTGGGGCGTTCCTAGTTGAGTTTGTGCTGGAAAAGAATGTTGATCGAGCAATGAAATCAGGGTGGGGCGCGTTTATCGGAAGGCTCGCCGGCACTTTTTTTAAAGGTGCAATTGGAGTAGCAATGATTGTAATAACAATAGTGTACTCAGTGGGGAATTAAAGTAATGCAAGAAAAACTACATGAAGTTAAACACCAAGCTCAAGCAGAACTTGGACAAGTGTCAGATGAAGTCTCTCTTCAGAATTTAAAAGCTAAGTTCGTTGGCCGCAAAGGTGTCCTTACTGATATTTTAAAAGCAATGAAGGATGTTCCAGCTGAAGACCGCCCGAAAATGGGGGTTATGATTAACGAAGTTAAAACCTTTGTTGAAGAGCTCTTCGACAACAAATCACATGAGATAAAAGAAGAAAAGAAAAAACGAGCCATTGCTGAAGAAAAAATTGATGTAACTCTTCCCGGAAGGTCCTTTCCAGTGGGCTCTAAGCACCCAGTTTCACAAGTTATGGAAGAGATTGTGACTATATTCGAAAGAATGGGTTTTGAAGTGGCTGAGGGGCCCGAAATTGAAACAGACTATTATAATTTCGAAGCATTGAACATTCCTAAAAATCACCCGGCCCGTGATATGCAGGACACTTTCTACATATCCGAGGACATAGTTCTAAGGACACATACCTCACCGGTTCAGATACGCGTTATGGAGAAACAAGAGCCTCCTATTAAAATTATTGCTCCGGGCAGGGTCTATAGATGCGACAGTGATGTATCACACACCCCGATGTTTCATCAAATTGAAGGTTTACTCATTGATAAAGACATAACTTTCGGAGATCTAAAAGGAGTACTTACGGAGTTCCTAAGACTAGTATTCGGAGAAGGTATTGGGGTAAGGTTCAGACCCAGTTTTTTCCCTTTCACAGAGCCAAGCGCAGAGGTAGATATAGAGTGCGTAATATGCTCAGGGCAAGGGTGTAGGGTTTGTAAAGAAAGCGGATGGTTAGAAATTTTAGGATGTGGGATGGTTGATCCGGAAGTGTTTAAAGGTGTTAATTACGATCCCCAAATTTATAGCGGATTTGCATTTGGAATGGGTATTGAAAGAATAACAATGCTCAAGTTCGGCATCAACGATATCAGGCTCTTTTTTGAGAATGATGTCAGGTTTTTAAGGCAGTTTGTTTAGTTTCAATAGGCAGATGAATTGAAATAAATTCTCATGTATATTACTAGTCCAATATCTGAACTTAACATATATAAAGGAGCACAGAAAAATGTCGGTTAAACCTGATCACTGGATAATAAAAATGGCTAAAGAGCACAAAATGATAGAACCCTTTGTCGACGGACAGGTAAGAGATGGGGCAATATCATACGGTGTGTCTGCTTACGGTTATGACATAAGAGTAAGTAACGAATTTAAGGTATTTACCAATGTCTACAACTCCGTTGTCGACCCTAAGAACTTTGATGATAAATCCTTTGTGGAAATAAATGATGATGTTTGCATGATTCCGCCCAATTCCTTTGCATTGGCCAGGACAGTTGAATACTTCAGGATACCTAGAAATGTAATTACCCTTTGCGTTGGGAAATCAACATATGCCCGCTGCGGTATCATTGTAAACGTAACTCCTTTTGAGCCTGAATGGGAAGGCTATGTAACCCTTGAAATATCAAATACCACCCCGCTTCCCGCAAAAATATATGCTAACGAAGGCATAGCTCAGGTTCTATTTTTCGAGTCTGATGAGGTATGCGATATTTCCTATGCCGATAAAAAAGGCAAGTACCAAAAACAGGTAGGGATTACAACACCAAAACTTTAAGATTTGTGCTTGTAATATCTACCATTATCAGCCGCATATTACCTATATTATTGGCTAATTTGGTTGATAATTTTATTTTTGATAAATGTGTTCAAACCCCCTGATTTTATTTCCATTTTTCCATTTTTCGTGGTATAATACAGCATTAATTTTTCCCGCCTATGAGTCAATACGGAGGTAACTACTTTTGGAAGTAAAGACAGGTCCAGAGGATAATATTCCTACAAACGAAGTAAACTCTTATAACGCTGAACAAATAAAGGTTTTACCGGGTTTAGAAGCGGTAAGAAAACGCCCTGATATGTACATTGGGGATACCAGCACAAGGGGTTTTCACCACCTCGTTTTTGAAGTTTTAGATAACAGCGTTGACGAAGCTCTAGCAGGTTTTTGTGACAAGATTATTGTTACTATCCACGTCGACGGCAGCCTGACAGTTGAAGATAACGGTCGAGGTATCCCAGTGGATAAGCATGAAGAAACCGGCAAATCTGCAGCTGAAGTTGTTATGACTATGCTTCATGCAGGTGGTAAATTTGAGGGGAAGGTCTACCAAGTATCAGGCGGTCTCCACGGTGTTGGCGTAACTGTTGTAAACGCCCTTTCAGAATATCTCATTCTCGAGATTAGAAGAGAAGGAAAAGTCTGGTATCAGCGCTATGAGCGTAGTAAAGCAGTTACTGAATTAAAAGAGACGGGAAAAACAGATAGATCCGGAACAAAAATCAGATTCAAGCCCGATGATACAATTTTTGAGATCACGGAATTTAACTACGACACCCTTGCTCATAGGATAAGAGAGCTTGCATTTCTAAACAAAGGTCTAGTCCTCCAATTAATTGATGAAAGAACCGGTAGAGATCAGGAGTTCTTTTACGAGGGTGGAATTGTAGCATTTATAACTGAGCTTAATAAAAACAAAAAACCACTTCATCCTGAGCCCATATACGTCTCGGGGAAAAAAGGCGACATTATTGTAGAAGTTGCCCTTCAATATAACGATAGCTATTCAGAGACTATTCTTGCGTATGCTAACAATATTAACAATATAGAGGGCGGGACCCACCTAACCGGGTTCAGAGGCGCTCTTACAAGGACTGTTAACAAGTATGCTGAGGACAAAGGGTTAGTTAAAAACGCCAAGGTAACGCTAAGTGGTGAAGACGCAAGAGAAGGGCTTACTGCTATAATCAGCGTTAAGCTCCCTGATCCAAAATTTGAGGGACAGACAAAGACCAAGCTTGGCAACACTGAGGTTAAGGGAATTGTAGAAGTACTTCTTAACGAAAAGTTAGGGATATTTTTCGAGGAAAACCCCTCTGTTGGCAAAAAGATTATCGAAAAAGCAGTTGACGCAGCCAGAGCAAGAGAAGCGGCTAGAAAGGCTAGAGAGCTTACGAGAAGGAAAAGCGCTCTTGAGTCCGGATCCCTTCCGGGAAAGCTTGCAGACTGTCAGGAGCGTGACCCTGAGTTGTGTGAGGTTTATCTTGTAGAGGGTGAATCTGCCGGCGGCTCCGCTAAACAAGCTAGAGCCCGATACAATCAGGCCGTTCTACCGCTAAAAGGAAAAATTCTAAACGTTGAAAAAGCAAGATTCGACAAGATGCTTGGTAATGAGGAGATCAGAACTCTTATCACTGTTCTAGGAACAGGAATCGGAAGTGACGACTTTGATATTAGCAAGCTTCGCTACCATAAAGTCATACTAATGACTGACGCAGATGTAGACGGCTCTCACATACGAACACTACTTCTCACATTCTTCTACAGGCATTTCCCAGAGATAATAGAAAAGGGGCATTTATACGTAGCGCAGCCCCCTCTTTACCGTGTGAAAAAGGGTAGAGATGAGAAATACCTAAAAGACGATTATGAGTATGAGGACCATTTCCTTGAGTTAGGTACAGGAGGTGTTTCTATAAAGGCATCGGATAATGGAAACGGTGTTAAAGAGATCAAGGGTGCAAGGCTTTTGGATATAATTAAAAAATCGATTTCTTATGAAAGGGCTCTCGCCAGAATTGGAAAATACGGTAGAGACTTTAAGATCGTTGATGCCTTTGCCAGTAGAGACGGGTTTAAAAAGAGCCATCTAAAACCTGAAAATGAAGCAGAGTTTGATATACATCTTCAGGGAATAAAAGAATGGATTGAAGCTAGATATCCCGAAGTTTCCTCACTAGACTGGAAGCTCCTTGACGATCCGGAGCATAACTGCTCAAAAATTTCTTATAACTTTAAAGAAAACGGCCGTAACAGAAGCACCATCATTGATTTTGATTTCCTTAATTCTCCGGATTTTGGGGAAATCAGGAAGCTAAAAGATTCTATACGACCTGCTGGCGACCCTCCTTACAGTATTGGAGATAACGGAGATGCTGAAGTGGAGCTTCCGAGCTTGCCTGAAGTTACCGAGCACATACTCACACGCGGTAAAAAGGGTATGTCCATTCAGCGCTATAAAGGTCTTGGTGAGATGAACCCCGATCAGCTCTGGGATACTACTATGAATCCCGAAACAAGGGTTCTAAAGCAGGTGATTATTGAGGATTCTATTCAAACTGATGAGATCTTCACTATTTTGATGGGAGATCAGGTCGAGCCCAGAAAACTCTTCATTGAAACAAACGCCCTTAACGTCAGCAACCTCGATGTTTAATCATTAATAATCTTTTATTAGTTATTAATACCTTCGCACTCAAATCATTAATTTTATCTATCTAGATTAGTACAATAAGAAAAATTTTGTAATCGTAGCTAGTTATACTATAATGGATTTAGATAGGAATTTATAATATCCTAATTTAATCATTGTTATTGAGGATTATTTATGAAAATTATACAGTTTAAAGGTAAAGATCTTCATGGTTACTTGGATCTATCCGTTGATTTTAATACTGATTTAACTTTTATTACTGGTATAAATGGGTCTGGAAAGACTTCAGTCGTAAAAGGTATATCGTCTTTAATTTCACCTTCTTTAGTTGCTTTAGCACATACTGATTATTCAAAGATGGAACTACTGATTGAAGAGAATGACCGAAAAACAACTATATGGTCTGAAAAAAGTGATGGTCAGATTAGAATAGGTTCATCTGTAATAGGTGATACTCTAAAAATCAATTTATTTCCAGAGGATGAAATTGTAGGACCTAGATCGAAAGAAAGAGTAATTGATTATTATGAAGAACTAGAAGTACTTAATTCAGATCATCAAATTATGAAATTTATAAGAGATTTACCCACACCAATGGTACTTGGAATAGATCGTAGAACTAGAGATTTATTTGAGTCCGATAGAGTAATTTCTCGTCCTCGAACCACAAAAAGAAGAAGAAATAATATATTTAGAACTAGTTTGTCAGAGAGTTTGGACGAAGCAATAGGATTAGCACAGCGCAAATATAGAGACATAGAATTCATAAGAGGCAAATTTACTGAAAACTTAAGACAACAAATTGTTGAAAGTGCGTTAACTTATGAAGATAGGCCTGATTATATGGACACACCTCGTCCTTCCAAATTGGATTTGCAACGAATAGAGAGTATAAAGTCTACGGCTTCAAAGATACTCACAGAAATCGGATTAGATCAAGAATTTGTAAATAAACAACTCGACACTTTTTTTAATAAACTTAGAAACTTGACGAGAAGATTACCAGAAAATGCAGATTTCGATAGTATTGATCCAGAGAAAAGCCCTGAATTGGTCAATGCCATGATTGAATATATGATAAATAGACCACAATTTGATCGCATTGTTAAAATATTGCAGTTAGTTGAAAGCCATATTAAGGATATTCAGAATGTTCGTGACCCTATTTTAAGGTATTTAGATTCTATTAATTCCTTCTTTCTGGATGCAAATAAAACATTGATGTTTAATGAATCTGGTGATTTATCGATACAATTTAAACAAGAATCAATGGGACCAATAGGTTCTCTCTCTTCTGGTGAATGCCAATTAGTTGTCATTCTTACTCATTTAGCTTTAAATCCCGATGCTAAGAGAGCAAATGTATTTATTGTTGATGAGCCTGAATTGTCATTGCACGTCAAATGGCAGGAAGAGTTTGTATCTGCAATACAAAATGCTAATCCTAATCTACAGTTAATACTAGCGACACATTCACCTTCGATAATACTTGATCGAACAGAATATTGCGTTGATCTAAGCGAAAAAATATGATTTCTTATTCTATAAAAGCATTAAGGGGGCTTGCATATTTATACAAGTCTTATAACGATTTAGATGTATATGTAGAAGATACAACCACTCTGAATTTTTATAAGATTTTAATTAACCGTATACTAGATGGAAAGGCTAACGTAGACCGTGTTTTCCAACTGGGTGGAAGAGATGCTGTTCTTAATGAGTGTGCTAATGATCAAGAGCTTGGTGGTAGACCCAGAATATATATCATTGACGCAGATTTTGACCTTTTGTTGGGACGTAGTAAGTCTAATCTAAAAAGATTATATCGATTAAATGTATATTGCGCTGAAAATTTAGTTTTATGTGAAGAGGCGGTTCATCAAATTGGTGTTGATTATATGCCGAATGATAACATTGCTACGATAAAGTCAACAATTAACTATGATGATTTTATCAATGATATAAAGACTGAACTTTTAGAATTGTTTTTCGTTTATGCGCTTGCGCATGATTCTAGACAATCTATTAGTACTGCTGGTTTCCATGTTTTTCGAATGTGTGATTCGAACGCTGGTCCTGCAAAGTTAGATAAACCGAAAGTGCAATTGAGAAAACAGGAAGTAATAAGAGAATTGAATAGTTTCTATACCGTAAGTGGTGTTAGAAGTAGAATAGATACGATTATACAAAGATTTCAAAATAATGGATATAGTGAATTGCATGTAATTTCAGGCAAAAGTTATTTATTACCTTTGGTTTTGGCTCATATGAAAAGGACCATAAATTATAAGGGCAGTATTAAGACTTTCTTAATGCAATTAGTTCGCCATAGTAGGCTAGATATTGACAAGGAATTGACTAGCGCAATACTCATGGCTTCAAAGGGGTTATAAGTCGACGTGGATAATCTTTATGAGTTGTTCTATAACCTCAGACCCTCTATCTCAGCTCATATAGCCGTAATGTTGCATTACGAGGATTGCAATGCTTATTATTATCAAGTTTAAGATTGCAAGAGGGAAGAGTACTTTCCATCCAAGGTTCATAACCTGATCATAACGGAAGCGGGGAAGGGTGAAGCGGACCCAGATAAAGAAAAACAGGAATGCCAGCACCTTGCCTACAAAGACTATAGGGGGCAGATACCAATATGTATCAATATCTACACCAAACCATCCACCGAAAGGAAGCGGATACCAGCCGCCGAAAAATAGCGCTACTATGAGACACGACATCACTAACATGTGTGTGTACTCTGCCATGAAGAACATGGCAAATTTCATGCTGCTGTACTCTGTATGATATCCCGCCACAATCTCCGGCTCAGCCTCAGGCATATCAAAAGGAAGCCTGTTTGTCTCAGCAAAAACCGCGGCAAGAAAAACAATAAAGCCCAGTATCTGAGGGAATACAAACCAGTAGTGCTGCTGCGCTTCGATAATATCTTAGAGCCTAAGTGACCCCGTCCACGCTACTACGCCAAGTATTGAAATCCCCATAGCAAGCTCATAGCTCACCATTTGAGCTGCTCCTCTTAAACCGCCCAGGAACGAGTACTTACTATTTGATGCCCAGCCGCCCAGCACAATGCCGTAAACGCCCAGAGAGCTTATAGCCAATATGTAAAGAATTCCTACATTTAGATCGGCGATCTGCAGCTTTACAAATATAGGGTCTGGAACTAATCCGAAAAGGGTAGTCTCAAACCCTCTGCCTATAGGGACTACAGCAAGGGCAACTAACGCGGTAATTAGTGAAAATGCAGGTGCTGCTATGTAGATATACTTATTGGCGTCTCTTGGGATTATATCTTCTTTAAATATAAACTTTACACCATCCGCCAGTGGTTGTAGAAGTCCAAAAGGGCCTACACGGTTTGGACCTATTCTGTCTTGTATAAATGCGCTTACACGTCTTTCTGCCAGTGTTAAATAAGCAACTAGCGTGAGAACCACGAGAAACAAAAGCGCAATTTTAATTACTGTAATTCCTACTTCAGCCCAAATCATAATTTTCCACTTCGCTAATCAAATTAGCTACTTGTGCTAACTCCTAGAGTTCCAATGTTATCGTAATTTATTCCTTCGTAAGCAGATACATTCCTAGCTATATCCAGCATGATCTCTGAGGGATCGTTATAGTTAAAGCTCTGTGCCTGCAGCTTGCTTCCCAAAAAGGTTAATATTTCCCAATCCGGCTTAGCCGTTCCCGGAGGATCGATGGTCTTTTTGACCCTCTGAACCCTTCCCCTGTCGTTTGTAAAAGTGCCTTCTTTCTCATAAGCGCTAACTCCGGGGAGAATCACATGAGCTAATCTTACTGTTTCTGTAAGCTTATAGTCCTGGACAACTAATAGCTCGAGCCTAGATAAAGCTTCTTTAAGTCTTTCTTTCTCTTCTTCTATTACTAAATCAAATAGATCTAATCCCGCGACGTAAAGGACCTTAACCCAGCCCCCAAGAATAGAGTCAATTATTGGCAATATATGGTTTGATCCATAGTTATAGCCCATATCCTTGACCCCGGAGCTATTTGGATAAGGGTCGGTACTTAATAGTCCATAAAGTTTGGGTTTATTGATTAGTCCAATATTCCCTGCAATCTTGGCTGTATTTGTTATTTCTCCAATCTTTTTAAGTAGGAATAGTTCTTCGTTTGTAAGTGTTGCCGATGCTAAAAACGCTATAGATTCAGGAGATTCGTTACTCACTTTTGCTATCTGAGAGCCTACAAAGTCTATCGCTTGCTCCCAATCTGAGAGTTTGAAACCTTCCCCCTCTCTTAATATAGGATCTTTCAGCCTGGTATCTTTCTCTTGAACTTCTTTAAAATCGTAGCGTCCCCTGTCGCAAATCCAATGCTCGTTTACGTCCATGTTTGTTCTGGGCCTAACTCTCGACACCTTTCCTTTTCTTGGATCAACTCCCACAGTGATGTTGCATCCATTACTGCATAGAGAACATACAGTGTCCTTAAACTTCCAGTACCAGACCCTCTCTTCATGAAGTGTGTCCTTGTTGAGCAGTGCCCCGACCGGACAAAGATCAGTAACATTTCCCGCAAGCTCATTGTCCAGCTTTTTCCCTGGAAAGACTACAATTTTTTTCCTGAACCCACGCCCGTTATATCCTAGCTCCCCGGTTTTTGTAACTTCATCAGTGAATCTGACACACCTGGTGCACATTATGCAGCGGTTAGGATCGTAAATAATTTTATCGCTTAAATAATATTTCTGTCTTACCTTTTTCTGCTCAGGACCTTCTATTCTGCTATATCCAGGACCATGTTCAACAACTGTAAGCTGAAGCGGGCATTCTCCTCCCTTGTCGCAAATCGGGCAGTCAAGAGGGTGATTTATTAAAGTGAATTCAAGAGTGGCCTTCCGAGCCGCCACAGCTCTATCGGAGTTTGTTTTTACAATGAGGCCGTCTCTAACATAAGTATTGCAAGCCGGCATTACTTTCGGCACTCCCTCTACGTCTACCAAACACTGCCTGCATTGAGCGACTACACTCAGAGCCGGATGATAGCAAAAATGGGGAATGTCTACACCTATTCGGGACGCAGCCTGAATGATATTAAGGCCGTCTTCGACTTCAATCTCTTTTCCGTCAATTGTCAGTTTTGGCATGGAGAATTATCAATAAAAATAAAGTTTCAAAAATAGTATCTGACCATTATTGTCTTAGCAAGTTAGATACTTAAGGTGAGTTTACCCAATATATGTGAATATGCTGTAATTTGAACATTCAATTTAAATAAGTGAGGTGAATATATATAAAAAAACTAAGATTTGTCAGGTATTTACGCAAAAAAATAATTGCAAGCTAGGGCGTTATACTAAATGTAGTTTAAATAGGGTTGTGTTATACTTGAAACATAAGATTATGCGCTCAAAAGTACTCAAACCTATAGGAATTTTCCTTTTAATAGTAGCCCTTTTAGCAGGACTGATGTTCTTTGCTGTTCAGTCAAACATTTTCAAACAATTTCTGAGGGTTACAACTAACGCCGTAGTTAGTTCTCTTACAAACCAAGGCTTTATCATAGGCAGCATCGAAGGGGACTTCCTAAGGGGCATTATATTGAGAGATGTTTCTTTTGAGATTGAGGGTCAGCCGTTCATCGAAACTGATGAAATATTCATCGATTATTCTCTGCCGCTTTTACTGGATAGCTCAATGTTATTTAGTAAAGTTATCCCACTTGATGAAGTCTCTATAACGGGTCTTCAAATTAATCTTATCCAAAATGAAGACCGAACCTGGAATTTTGAAAAATTAGGCGCATGGGAAGAGCCAAAGGATAAAAAAGACTCGTCTGGGTGGAATATCTTTATTCAGAATGCAATATTGTCTCAGGCCAAGATTAGAATTGACGACCGTGTGAAGAAAGAAATCACGGATCTCAAATCAGATAAGATAGACCTTACAATCAAGATGTTTAAGATTGATCAGAGAGTCGAAATGCAGCTCAGAAAGAGCAATCTTGGTATTGTCTTTCAAGATCCGGACAGCGAGATTTTGTATCTAGATGATATCACTGGTAGGGCAACATATACCAAAGGAAAAGGAACAGATAAATTTGATATCAAGCGTTTAAAGTTCTTCCTCGGCGGCTCAGAGGTTTCTCTGAGAGGGGTTGCTACAAATCTCCAACACCCCGATTTCAGTCTCCAAGCCTTGGCTGTGAATATAGGGAAGGATGAGAATATTGGTGATATCAATCTGGAGCTGGAGGCAAAAGGACATTACGAAAACTATAGATATTTAACCGCCAATGGCAAGCTTAAACTAGTAAAATCATCTTTAAGGGGAGAAAGTCTAAGTGGGGGTATTGATGATATTAAAGTCGACGGTCCAGAGATAACGCTAAGAGGCGGAAAGCTTAGCACTGATTTTGGAAGCGCATCTTTTTCAGGGGATTTAGACTTGCCGGAGATGCTGGCTGATGGAAAAGATAATAAACTCGATATTAATCTCAGTATCAATTCGTTAAACGCCTCGAGAATATTAGAGATGCTTGAAAAAAACGAGGCTCTGGAGAAGAACAAAGAATTGGAAGAACAAGTAAACTCAATTCTCGATGCAAATCTAAACGGCGCCCTAAATATAAGTGGGAACTGGAATAAACGTCAGGACCTAGAGACAAAAATCGATTTATCAAATCTTAGTCTAACCGGCAGTGATGTTGGAGAATTAACACTGAGTGGTCCAATCAATCTTAGCAGTTCTTCACTTGATTACGATTTGGATACAAACCTTATTAAAACCGACTTGGCATTCTTGTTGAAGGATGATCATTATAAGAGCAGCATTAATTCTAAGCTTATCCTAAAAGGCTCTGTCCCGTTTGAAGGAGATTTTCTTGAGGGTTTTGAGGGTTCTATTGATGGCGATATTCTTCCTTCGACTATTTCGGGTCTCAGTATCAAAGAGGGGAAAATTCAAGCTGATTACAGCCAGAATTTATTGAATATCAAATCTCTCTTAGTTGATTCAGATTCCCTAACATTTAAAGCTTCCGGTTCCATCAATCAAGAAGGATCAAAAGGTATAAACTATAGCCTTGATATAGGCGACCTCAGTGCGTTGTACAATTTTGCCGATGATTTGGACATTAAAGGGGTTCTTAAAATTAAAGGTAGTGTAAAAGGTGATTTCACCAGACCTCAAGTTATCTTAAACGCAAGCGGCTCAAATATCACGGATGAATTAGGGAGCTTTATTATAAAAGAAGTTGATTTGTCCGGGGAGAGTTTTCTTAGCTATCAGGATCCGGGGCTTCATCTCAAAGGTACGATGAAGGGGGCGGAGATTAATGGGCAGAGAATTAAAACCGCCAGTTTCAAAGCCGACAGCATAGGTGAGATAATAGATGGAAGTTTGAATGTTCTGGGCAGCTCAAATACCAAATACAAAATGGATTTTAAGCTTACAGAGCTAAATGAAAATGAAACCAAGATAGAAATAAGTGAAATCAACCTGAATTTCCAAAAAGAGGTCTTAAAAAACAAGGCGCCGGTTCTGGTGTCGATATTTAAAGACAGAGCAAGTGTAAGTTCTATTAATCTGTATCATAAAGACAATTATATTATAGGCGCAGTCGATTTAGTTTATGACGGCGGACTTGAAGGATCGCTGGAACTCAAGCATCTCAATTTGGAAGATGTCTCTGAATTGTTAAACCTGTATTTCCCATTAAAGGGCAGCCTTACAGGTCAAATAGATATGGACACATCTCTTAAATACCCTGATATAACGACCAACATCAGAGCTGAGAACGTGGAATTTATGAGTTTTACAAGCGATGAACTCTTACTTAATCTTCTGATTTCAAAGAGCGGAGTAAATTTTGACCTCGATGTAAATGATAAGGCTCAAAAAATACTTGTCGCTCATGGGACAGCTAACATAGACCTTAGCTCTCCTAATTTGCAGGAGAGTTATAAAAAAGCAACGATTGATCTTAGTGTTCAGTCAAACGGCGTGGATATCAGTCCGCTCGCTGCGTTTAATCCGGAAATACAAAAGATAGATGGGAAATTAAAGATCGATATTAGCGCTTTTGGGACAGGAGAAAATCCAAATGTTTCGGGGAAGATCGAAGTAGAAGATGTCGATCTGGATCTCTATTCCCTCCGCAATAATGTAGAAATACCTTATGCTGTGATGGATTTGGAGGGGATATACGCAGTGCTGAAGCCGGTCATAATAAATACCGGTGAGGGTAAAGGGCTTTTTGATGGAAAGATTGACTTAAGAGATCTCTCCTATACGGCTAAAGGTACATTGGAAGGGCTCTTGATCAAATCAAATCCCGATGATGTGACCGCAAATCTTTACGGTGATATAAATGTCAAAGGTCAGGGATTTAAGGCTTTTATAGACGGCAAACTTACTGCAAAAGAGGTCCAAGCCATAGTTCCCGAAAAACCGGTGAAGTATATAGAGAACATCCAGTTTGTTGATGATCGAAACTTCCAGTTAGAGGAGTTTATCTTTACCGGGAAAGGCCCTGTGGATTATTTCATAGAGTATATCGCTATGGACATTGATGTGGATATACCAAATAATTCCTGGATAAAAGGTAGCGGCGCAAATATTGAGGTAGAAGGAAAACTTAATGTTAAAAAAAATTATGGTGAGATGTATATTATAAGCGGCAGCATTGAGGTAGTCAGAGGTGATTACCATTTCATGGGGAAACTTTTTAATATTGAGGGCGGTACAGTGAGTTTTAGAGGTAAAGAGGTTGTTGATCCATTTTTAGATGTACGTGCTCTATATGAAGTTTCAAGTGTTCAGGTCTATATCAACATCACGGGTACAGCTGGGAAACCTAAAATACAGCTTACTAGTGACCCGCCTCTGGATGAGAATGATATTGTGTCCTACTTAGTCTTTGGTACCTCGTCTGAGAATCTTTCATCAGAGGATCGGGTAGCTTTTCAAGAAAAAGCAGGGGAAGTACTGGGTACAATGGCGGTGGGAGAGTTAAGAGAGATGCTGGGAGAAGAATTTGCGCTTGACGTGATAACTATTAAAGGTGGCCAGACCGGATTTAGGGACACTCACGTAGAGGTAGGCAAGTATATTACTAAAGATTTATATGTCGGTTATGAGCGTTTCTCCTATGAACGTTTTTATTATGAGCGTTATTTTTTCAGCCCAGGGCTTCCGTCCTCAACTGTAACTGCCAATAGAGCGGTCATAGAATACAGGCTATTTGATTTCTTAACCGTGGAGAGTGAAATAGGAGAAGAATCGGGAGCCGATCTCTTTTTTAACTTTGATTACTAATATTACTTTTTATGCCGCCGATCTCTTTAGAGTTAATTTGCAATAGTTAAAATACAATTAAATTCTTCATTTACATCAGAATTCAGCAAAGTACTAAATTCCTTACTACTTAGAGCTACTATATCTGTAAAGTCAGTTACAATTTCAGTTTCATTATCTATACAACTCAGAGTGTTGCAGTCTATAACCTCACAATCAAATCTAAAGAGACTGAAGCCAAAATCGTCATCTGGATCATTAACATTTCGACAAGAATAGCCATTGCACCGAGGTTTAAATATATCTTCCGCGGTGCATTCTGAATTTTCAAGATCAAGTTTCCCATTGGAACAATTAAAAGCACTATC
>JBBDIN010000108.1:0-17589 GCA_040880385.1 Thermodesulfobacteriota bacterium
TCGGTCAGCTTTTCGTTCTTCGGAGGGATGATGGGGTTTTTAATAGTTGAAGGCGGACCGGGGGATTTAAATGAAGTCTCCGAAATAGCCGCAGCCAAAGAAATCCTTATGGCTATCTCGGTGATAAGAACAGATGCAAACGGCGAAGTTCCGTTTGTAAACGAAGACGCAGATCAAGCTAACTCGGATACGGGGGCTACAAACGGTCTCTGGTCTACTTTTCAGAACAGCAATTTTTATTATCTAACAAACGGAGTAACTAACCCAACCCTTAAGATGCGCCCTGGCGAGGTACAGCGTTGGAGGATTTTAAACGCAGCATCGGGAGAGACGTTTCCAATCGCTCTTGAGGGTCATAGCCTTCATATATTAGCCAATGACGGAATCAACCAAGAAGAAATGATATCTCTGAATGTGGAAGAAGCCTATGTCATGGGATCCGGGAACCGAGTGGACGTGCTCGTCAAAGCAGGTGAGCCGGGCACATATAAACTACAGGTGTTGGATCCTTCGGGCACCTATTCAGTTACACCCCAGGGAATTGCACCGGGACCTAGAAGAGCTCGTATAGGGCTTGATTTCCCTCAGCCAACCTACCCTGTAACGGTTGCGACTATTGTAGTTGAGGGAAGCGAAAAGAACATGGATTTACCGGACGGACCACTGCCCCAAAATTCAGGGCTTCTCACAAGACAACAAATGCTAGCTGCTCCTCTAGACGCCGAGCGCAATATGGCGTTTGAGACATGTGGTATGCGTGGGCGACAGGCGATGCCGGAGAACCGCCTGCCTTCCTGCGGATGGTATTTCGATCTATATGATGCCGATTACTGGGGAGGCGCACCTTTCACCAGTATCCTCATGGCAAGGGACGCCGATGATACGGGCATACCAAATCCGGTTGTTGACCCGGAAATGCCCCGTATAGATTATCAGAAACAAGGGCTTTTTACTTCAGCTGAACCGCTATTTGACGACATGTTCGGCGGCAATTTCGAAGAGTGGACGCTTATAAATCGTACAAACTCCGATCATCCTTTTAATATACATGTAAATCCGTTTCTGATTACCCATATAAATGGTCAGGCACTCCCAGAGCCTGAATGGCGAGATTCTATACTCGTACCGGCAGCAACCGGAGGCGGCGGGAACATTAACCTCGCTGACTTTGGAACTGTTACATTCAGGACCTATTTAGACCCATTATTCCCAGGGGATTTCGTTTTTCACTGTCACATTCTTACCCATGAAGACGTAGGGATGATGCAGAAACTGACAGTTTTTCCTTAATCGCTGTCATTTTTTCATGCCTGCATCGGCCGGCAAATATTTAAAGTATAAAGAAATTTCAACTTACAAAATTCAAGGGGAGCTTCGGCTCCCTTTGTTATTTAGTTTTAATATTTATAATTCCAACTTAAACCGAGTATGACAAAAGGGGTATATAATTCGTACAAGTATATAGTGGAGTTATGCAAAATCGTGATATAATAACAGATATAATCATACTCTTTGTGTAGGAGATAATCATGCAGACACTCGAATCCGTAATCAGTGAACATTATTGCTTTAAAGGGCTGGACCAAAATTATCTGGACATGATCATAGAAAAGGCTTCGAACGTAAGTTTCGATACGGGGGAGCTTATTCTTGGAGAAAACCAAAAGGCTGATAGGTTTTATATAATCCAGGAGGGCATAGTAGCACTTGAAACCACCCTTTCGCCCGACAGAGACCCTATTACAATCCAAATGCTGGGGGAAGGCGACATATTAGGCTGGGGTTGGTTATTCCCTCCCTATAAAGCGCACTTTGACTCTAAGGCTGTAGCTCCCACCAAGGCAGTTTCCTTAGACGGGGCTTTCATACTCAAAAAATGTGAAGAGGATCATGACCTAGGATATGAACTGATAAAAAGATTCGCTTTCGTTATGCAGCAAAGACTGCAAGCAGTAAGGCTCCAAAATCCTAATATGTATGTTGTGAAATCAAAGTCCGATTAATAGAGGCAATAAGAATAAAAAGCTTTAACAGTCTTAGGAATTTCTAATTTCTGATAGTGTTTGTTGTCTCTGCCATTGTTTTACTGCATTTTTCAGAGTATTAAAACCCAACATTGCACAGCGAGGGCGAGTAGATACAAGTTTTTTCCCCAAAGTGTCCTGAACTATATCAGGAGGCATTTCTTGAATCTCTTTTATTGACTTGCCTACCATTTTCTCAAGCACTAAAGATGCTCCCGCCTGGCTTAGCATGCAGCCCTCCCCTGAGAAACTAATCTTATTGGCTGTGCCCTCAGAATCGACATTCAGATAAACCTTAATTATATCACCACAGCCCGGATTCCCGCCTTCCTGTATAACATCAGCAGATTTGATAGGACCGTAATTCCTGGGGTTTTCAAAATGATCCAGGATTACTTCCATAAATTGTTCTTGGTTTTTCATTATCTTATATTAAAGGTAGATTTGTGCGAAGAAAAGAAGGTTATTGTAAACCGTTTGCCTCTTTAACACTACTCCTGATTCTATTGTACACTGCGCTTAATCCAAACATGCGTCTAGTTCCTAATTTTTGATCCAGGCCAAGGTTGTGCACTAAATTTTGAGGCGCTGACTGTACTTCCTCAGGCGTGACGCCATTAAACGAGTCAACCAAAAGACTTACAAACCCTCTTACTGTTGGAGACTCTTGTGGAACATCAGCGTCTATATGAACCAATCCATCATTTAATTCAATCCAGACAAATACAGGTGTTTCACACTCTGGGACACGGTTAAACCCGGCGTCCCTCTGCTCGATATACTTTTCCGGCAACTGAGGCAAACTCTCTGAATAATCAAGTAGCATAGCAAGTGTCTCTTGATAATCAGCTTCTTGAAACGCCTCAATTATTTCTTCTATCTTTGTCATAATGTCTTAATTTAAAAAAGGATGCTGCGGATAACGAAGCACCCCTTTTTTATATTTTCAATATTGAAAATCCTTACTTTTCAATTGGTGCTTTTACTAAATTGCCCCACTCGGTCCATGAACCATCGTAGTTCTTTACATCCTTAAACCCAAGCAAATAAGTTAATACGAACCAAGTATGCGAGGACCTTTCTCCAATTCTGCAGTAAGCGATAATATCATCGCCTTCTTTTAAACCCTTTCCTTCCATATAAATAGACTGGAGCTCATCTGCTGATTTAAAAGTGCCGTCCTCATTAGCTGCCGTTGCCCAAGGCACATTATCCGCACCAGGGATATGCCCGCCTCTAAGAGCACCCTCTTGAGGATAGGCCTCCATATGCAGAAGCTCTCCTGAGAATTCCTTAGGTGAGCGCACATCAATTAGCGGATTGCCTGAGCCAATATGTTCTACCACATCATCTCTAAAAGCTCTTATTGCATCGTTGGTGCCGGAAACTCTGTAATCGGTCTTAGGGAAATTAGGCACATCTTTTGTAAGTGGACGTTCTTCTTCTATCCACTTTTGCCTGCCTCCGTTCATAATAAGGCAATTCTCGTGTCCAAAGAGCTTAAATACCCACATTGCATAGCATGCCCACCAATTGCTCTTATCACCATAAAAAACAACAGTAGAATCATTAGATATTCCTTTATCTGAAAGAAGCTTTTCGAACTTCTCTTTATCAATATAATCTCTGATTAATTGATCCTGAAGATCTATCTGCCAATCTATTTTAATAGCGTTTTCAACATGACCCACTTCGTATAAAAGTACGTCCTCATCAGATTCAACAATCCTGACATTGGGGTCATTTGAGTGATCGGCTACCCATTGGGCGCTAACCAGCACTTCCGGATGTATATATTCTGCCACCATATTCCTCCTGATAATTATATTTTTGAATGTTTAGATGCATAGAAACACAATATTGTTTCAAGCCCCATATATATATTTTATTTGCAGCGGGTACTGAATGCAAGTTGTTTGAGATTTAGATCCATCCTGATAATTAAAACTTGAGAATGAATCGCTGCTGCAATTACACAGGAGATACGTAGAACTCTTATGGAAGCAGGCACTGCCTGTAAAAAAGGGGCTTCATTCACAGCCGATTTTATGATATTATTTTAGTGGTTGGGAATTAAGTCTTAAAATAATGCTGGTTAATTTGTATAGAATCTACAAACGGGAGGTATCTATCCATGTTAGAAGAATTAAAAGTACGCGATTTAATAGGAGCAAGAGATAGAGTTTTCTTTGTGGATGCTAAAGATACTGCTAATGTAGCTGCCCTTAAACTTAGGAATTTTAAAGTCAGAACAACCGGTGTAATGAGTGAAGGGAAAATAGTGGGGGTTGTCGGACACAGCGATTTTTCCGACAAAGTCGTCGCCCTGGGGAAAAAACCTACAGAAGTAAAAGTTTCTGAGATCATGAGCACGACACTTCATACCGTAAAATTGGATACTTCACTCTTAGGGTGTATGGACATAATGAATAACAATACAATTTCCCATCTTTTTATACTTGATGATGAAGGACAGTATTATGGTATGGTAGCTTGGAGCGATCTGCAAAGAAGATTGGTCAAAGAACTAAAGTATCAACTCAAAATGGCTCAGGAATATGCTTTCGGCCCATATTAGGTAAATTAAAACAAACATTTTAAGATTATAAGAGGAAAGAATGTCAGAGAAAGAAGCTCCGGAAACAATAGAAGAACAAGTTCATGAAGAAGTTGCTGAAACAACTGAAGCTGTAGAAGCTTCACAAGAAGACTCTAATGAAGTAGTTGAAGCGGCTGCGGAAGAAGCTAATGAGACGACTCCGGAAGCTCCACCAGAGAAAAAAGGATTAATGGAAAGAAGGCCTAGCTTTGCCCAGTCCAGTGTCCCTAATGCCCACAGAGGATATAGCACCACTCCCCCAGTAATCATGCTTTTAATTATTTCAGTATTTGTCTTGCTAAGTATCATTTTTGCGACAGCAGCAGTAGGAAACTAATCCAACTCAATCAGTATCGACTAATACACATAAATCAGCTTAATCCTCATCCACTTTATCCACTAGAGAAATTAGAAACTGACCCGGTAGAGGTTTTGGAGTATAGTCTGAGGCAAGCACTATCAGCTCCCCATTTTCCTTAATTATAAACATCGGAAGGGCTTTATCCCCATAGAGTTCTTTAAAAGAAGCATAGTTAAACTCACCCGTTAGAGGAGTCTTTTTTAATGATGCTCCTGAGGAAAATTTCTCGTCAAGATAGGAGTATGTTGCTTCAGATCCGAACAACAAGCGCCCACGCAAATGTTGCGGGATACTCTCCTCACTCTTAGCGCTGAACTTAGATAGCTTGGGTAGCTGATAAACCTGGGAGCGTCCGAAATCCTCTATAAAATGAAGAGCGGCAAGTGAGTTTACCTCATCGTTCCGCGTTACAGCAATCAGCTTTCCTATACCATCAAGCCCGACCTCTTCAGAAAGGTCTTCTATCAGGATGTTCTCATAGTATGCTTTTAAACCATCTTGACGTGCTGCAGATACGTTTGCCCAGTTAGAATCAACTAGAGTGACTTGAAAACCGTTCTCATGAAGAATTTTTGCAATTGACCTTGCCCAACTCTGGGCACCAACCATCAGAATGCCCTGAGGATTGGGTTTAGCGAGACCCAAACGCTTTGCCACTTGAAAGGCAGACAGTCCATAGATCGCGACAGTTCCGGTAATTACCAGAAATGTTATATCTACAATACGCTCTGCCTGTTCATAACCAGCCTGTTCTAATCTGAGTGCAAACACAGATGCTACAGCTGCCGCCACAATACCCCGGGGGGCCATCCATGAGAGGAACAGCTTTTCCTTCAAATGCAAGTCGCTGAAATATGTAGATATGAAAATACTAAGCGGCCGCACTACGACTATCATCAAGAAAAGGAATACAAACCCCTTCCAATTCAAGACGTAATTTAACTCATCTAGAGTAAGACGCGACGCAAGAATAATAAAAAGGCCTGAAATAAATAAGACCCTTAAGTTCTCCTTGAACTCAACTATATGCCTAATACTTACCATCTTCTGGTTGGCAAGAGCAATCCCCATTAATGTAACGGACAGAAGGCCAGATTCGATCTGAATTACATTTGAGCAGACAAAGACAAAAACAACTATCATTAAAGTCACGGAGTTTTGAAGAAAATCAGGGACCCAATGCCTTCTGAGTATCAAAACAACTAATTGTGCTCCCGCAAGCCCGAGCACAGTTCCTATTATAAGAGTTTTAAAAATACTTACTACTACTAGTGCAGTAGCTTTCTCTAATCCTCCTGAGATTATAACTTCAAATACAAGCACCGCTAAAATGGCGCCTATCGGATCAATAATGATCCCCTCCCACTTAACAATAGAACCTACCCTTCCGGAGGGTCTTACATGCCTGAGCAGCGGTATAATCACCGTAGGACCTGTAACTACTAGCACCGCTCCCAAAAGTACTGAAATTTGCAGTCCAAGCCCAAAGATAAGGTAGGAAGCTAATGAAGTTAACACCCACGAAACCAATACCCCAACAGTAACCATGTTTCTTATTACTGAGGTGACCTCTCTGACTTCTGAGAACTTGAGGCTTAACCCCCCCTCAAATAAAATTATTGCCACCAACACAGATACTAGAGGAAGCAGCAAATCTCCAAAAATCTCGTTTGGGTTTAGAAAACCAGTAGCGGGACCCGCTATAAAACCGAAAATCAGTAATAGTAAAATTGCAGGCAGACTTATGCGCCAAGCTAGCCACTGCGCTCCAATGCCTAGTACGATGATTGCTGCCAAACCTACTAATAAATGCTCAGACATATGCCTCTTCCGTTATTGAAGTTTAATAAGACCAATTGTTTACTAGTTCCAATTAAGTTACCAGATGAATAACAATTTCACAGAATTGAGCAAACTCAAAGCCTTAGTCTAACTAATTCAGATCTCTATAATAACGAATAATTTTTGATAGTTATAGACATTCAGGCTGCAAATTAATTCCCTATCTAAAAACTACAGGTAAATTCATTCAAAAACTCGAACGCAAATTATTACAAAAGGACGGTTATTCAACAAGAAATGTCAGAGCATGAAATAAACAAAGTAGACAAACTACATCATATTGTTGTGTTGGGCGGCGGGTTTGGCGGCCTTTATGCAGCGAAGATACTCTCTGAAGGTAAGCTTAAAGTTACTGTAATCGATAAGCGCAATTTTCACCTGTTTCAGCCTCTTTTATACCAAGTAGCCGCCGGTTGGTTATCCCCAGGGGATATTGCCTCTCCGCTGCGAGTAGTTTTAAATAAGTATAAAAATACATATGTGCTAAAGGCTGAGGTAACCGACATTATTCCTAAAGAAAAAAGGGTTATCTTCAGAGATGGAGAAATAACTTATGACACTCTCATCGTAGCTACAGGATCTTATCATCATTACTTTGGACATGACAGCTGGGCACAAACCGCACCAGGGTTAAAAACAGTTGAAGATGCTCTTGAGATGCGAAGAAAAATACTTCTGTCTTTTGAAGCCGCAGAGAGGCAAACCGATCCAGAAAAACAAAAAGAGTGGATGACTTTCTTGATTATTGGAGCAGGCCCTACAGGGGTTGAGCTTGCAGGCACTATTGGAGAGCTAACGCGCACTACTTTAAAAGATGATTTTAGAAATATTAATACCGAAGATGCTAAAATTATTTTAGTCGAGGGCCTGGATCAGGTTTTACCAACCTATCCTAAAAAATTGTCAGAAAAAGCTGAGAAATTTCTCAAAAAACTCGGAGTAACGATTAAAGTAAATACAATGGTTACGGATATAAATGGCAGCAACGCTATTATAAGCAAAAACGGGGACAGCGAAACAATACAATCAAGAACAATCCTATGGACAGCTGGAGTTAAAGCCTCTTCTTTAGGAAAAGCTATAGCTAAAAATACCGGCGCAGAGCTTGATAAGAGCGGCAGGGTTATAGTCAATCCTGATCTGAGCGTTCCTGGGCACCCTAATATATTTATTGTTGGAGACCTTGCCCATTTGTCACTCCAAGGACAAGGGCCGTTACCAGGAGTAGCAACAGTCGCAATGCAGGAAGGTAAATATGTAGCAAAGCTGATACTAAACAGATTAAAAGATAAAGAGACAAAACCATTTAAGTATGAAGAGAAAGGCAATTTAGCAGTTATAGGAACTAACTCAGCTGTAGCGGATTTGGGGAAGCTTCAATTCGCAGGCTTTTTCGCTTGGCTTGTTTGGGCATTTGTTCACATCAGATATCTAATTGAATTCGACAGTAAAGTAATAGTGCTTTTCAGGTGGTCTTGGAACTACTTCACCAGAAAAAGGGGCGTTAGACTAATTACAGGTGAGGATCCATTTCCACTTGTAGATTCGAAAAAGAAATGAATAATAAGTACTATTAAGCCAATAAAGATATCAACTTAAGCAAGATTAATGAAGTTGACTTTAGCAACTCGTATTGGTACTGTATATGGAGAGGTATAAATTATGATTGGTGGACTTGGCGTTTGGGAATTATTAATAATCTTAGGGATTCTGCTGCTGATTTTTGGTCCTAGCAGGCTCGGAGATCTTGGTTCTTCTTTGGGAAAAGGGATAAAAGGTTTTAGGAAATCGATCAAAGATGACGAAATTGATGTAACCCCTGAGAAAGACAACTCTAAAAAAATTCCAGACACTGACCTCGATAAATCCGAAAACACTTCTGAGAACAAAGAAAAAGTTCAATAAGCACAACACTCTCGGGCATTGGACTTTTACACTTCAAAAGCTTAAATTAATAAGCGTTACCAATAAGTGAGTTTAATTGCTCATTCAAGAGCCCCCCCTTTACAGACGAAGAACCTACAGACTTATTCCTTTTGTATTCTGATTTAAAAATTAAGAGTTGCAATATTTAAGAAGATAAAACTTATAGCTTGTATGCTCATTAAAACTAAGACCAATCCCCCATATGCTTATTCTCAAACGGACATTTGCCGAGCCTTAAATGCTCTTCAAATTCATGACGGAATTTCTTGACAATGGATTCAATTGGCATTGCGCAGCCATCAGCTAATGCACATATGGTAGTACCTCTCATCTGGGAGCAGGCATCTAACAAAGTATCTATGTACTCCATTTTCCCCTTGCCTTGCTCTATCATGGTCAGCATTTTTTCAAGCCACCAAGTCCCTTCTCTACACTGCACACATTGACCGCAGGACTCATCTCTATAAAAATGAGCTAGATTTTGAGCAACTCTAACCATACAAGCACCCTCATCCATAACGGTAACACCGGCTGTGCCTAACATAGAGCCTACCTCTGCCAGCGAGTCAAAATCAAGGGTGATGTCGAGTTCATCAGCCGTCAGTAGAGGCGCAGAAGAGCCGCCTGGAGATATCGCCTTTACTTTTCTTCCCTTAGGTATCCCTCCACCATATTCTTCGATCAAATCCCTGGCAGTAATGCCCAAGGGTATTTCATAAAGCCCCGGCTTATTTACATCGCCACATAGTCCGTAGATTTTGGTCCCTGTGTTCTTTGGAACCCCTATTTCTGAAAACCATTGGTGGCCTTTATTAATTATGTGAGGAACGCAGGCAAGAGTCTCTACGTTGTTAATAATAGTTGGACATCCAAAAAGGCCAATCTGTGCTGGGAAAGGGGGTTTTGGCCTAGGTTCGCCGTTTTTCCCTTCAATCGATTCTAAAAGCCCTGTCTCTTCACCGCAAATATATGCACCAGCTCCTCTGAACAATACAATGTCCAGATCAAACCCTGAGTTAAGTATGTTTTCCCCTAGATAGCCCTCGTCATATGCTTCTTTGATTGCTCCCTCTATAATACTAGCTCCGTAGGGCATCTCACCTCTGATATATACATATGCTTTGTGGGAGTTAATTGCATAGCATGCTATCATAATTCCTTCTAACATCTGATGAGGATCTTGCTCTAGTATTTCTCTATCTTTAAAACTTCCTGGCTCACTTTCATCAGCATTACAGCACAGATAAATAGGCTTTTTAGAATCCCTTTGTATAAAACTCCATTTGACTCCTGTAGGAAACCCAGCTCCACCCCTACCCCTGAGACCCGCTCTTTTAATTTCATCTATTATATCGTCAGGATCCATCTTCAGCGCTTTACCAAGCGCAGTGTATCCATCTCTGGACTTATAAGACTCTATGGTGTGAGAATCTTTTATACCCACATAATTTCGTATTATTCTCAGTTCCGGCATTTATTCCCTCTAGTTGAATTTTGGTCTGGACATAAACTACAAATCATTGGTCTCTTATTTTAAATGGCTTTACTAAAGCTTGGCAAGTTATTAGATAAAATAATGCCTGTTCTTGTGCTATCTATATATAACTAACTAAATGAAAAATGGTTGGCTTTTACTCTGATTCGATTATTTTTCAATTTAATCTACAAAGTTTTATAAACATCGAACAATCTAAATTAGAATATTAGAAAAATGAGAAGGGCACTAAAGAGAGGGCAAGTTTGACTGGCACAAGAATGTTGTAGTTCAAATCTTAAAGAGCCCAAACTTAAGAAAAGTGCTTCTTTGGGAAAGCATAAATAGTGCAAGAGAAAAGATAGCTCTCTAAATTCTTGATTAGACACTATTTCTATATCATTTCTATATCCCAAACTAACCCACTTAAAAGTTGAGCTTAAAAATCATTCACTACATGTTCTGCGAATGCCATTGAGCAGGTAAACGCCGGCGAGATTGCGTTTAGTATATGTAGAGAATTCCCATCTTTTAGTACAATAAAATCCATAACTAACTTCTTGCTTTTCCAGTCTACAAGCTGAGGCCGTATTCCAACTTTAGGTGTATCCTCGATATCCTCAATTTTGAGTTCCGGCACTAACTTCTTGGCCTCAGAAAGCATATATTGCGTAAAATACTTTTTAGTTTCGCTCTTTGCTGCAGTTCTGAACCCCTCGTTTACAAAAAAGAGCAGAACATCTCTTCCTAAAATAGACAATGATTCCAATGAAAGATCATCAAAAAAGCCGTATTCCTCGCGGCCAAAAGCAGGTATTGCCGTAGGACCGATGTAGACATTGCCGTCATATGCTCTTGTGAAATGGACTCCTAGAAATGGGTTTCTTAAATCAGGGACAGGGTAGATATTCCCTCTTACCAAGAAATCCCTGCTTTTCACTAGCTTTTTGTATGTGCCTTTAAAAGGCAACACCTTATACTGTGAGCCTACTCCAAAAGTGTGTGCTATCTTGTCCGCAAAAGTTCCGGCAGCGTTTATAAAGTTAATAAAATTTATTGAGACTCGATTTGTAGTTGCCGTAGTATTACCAATTACACCTGTGAATGAATTTCCTAGGACAAATCTTACATTCCCAGAGCTCTCTAGATCTTCTTTAATAGAGAGTAAAATTTGGTTTGGATTAAACACAGCGGTGTCAGGTGAATAAAGAGCTTTCTCTGATCGCACAGCATATGGCTCAAGCTCTAAGAGCTCTTGAGTATCTATTATTTCTGATCGGGCACCGCTTTGATCAGCCCTACTCTTAAGTTCATATAGAGAATCTATTCTGTTATCATCTGTAACGATTACCTTGCCGTTGTGCTGTAGAGTTAACTCTTTGTCCCCGCAGTACTCCTTAATAAGCTGGTTGCCTCTTACGCAAAATTTGGCTTTATATGTACCAGGAGAGTAGTAAATACCCGCATGCAATACACCGCTGTTCCTCCCACTAGCATGAGCACCCAGAGAGTTTTCTTTTTCAACAATTACAATATCATCGACTCCCTTCTTTAAGAGCTCCCTTGCAATTGTTAACCCCGTTATACCCCCGCCTACTATTAGCGTGTGGCAGCTTAGTTGCATAACCATTAACCTATCATTAGAAGTAGGGCTTGTAATTAGTCTTTAAAATTAGATAGCCAGTTGATTAGAGCATCTACTGTCGCTGTTGGGTTTTCCATACAGTCATGTCTTGCCTTCGGAATAAATTCTAACTGCACATTTTCATTTCCAGCATTTCTCATAATCTCAACTAAACTCTCGGGTTCCTCGTGACCTACGATGTAATCCTCATCCCCGTGGATAAAAAGAGTCGGCAATTTGACTCCGGAGATTATTTCCTCTGTTTTGGCATTGTAAGCCTCCGGGCCTCTCATAAACCACCATGTTCTATAGGTGAATAGTTCAACATCTTCGGGATCAAAGGTTGGCCCCGTTGCTCGGTAAATAATGAAGACTCTGTCATTTTGGGTAGTAAGAGGATCGGGTCTTAGAACTTTCTTGGCTATCTCATAAATATGGTCGTATGAAGGAACACTGTTCCATTTTTCAAGCCTTCTTTTATTGGAGCGCGGAAGAGAAGAAGAGCAACCTTCTAAAATAAGACCTTTTACATTTGGATGAGAATTATTTACTGCATAATACACGCTGATATTAGCTCCTAAACTCCACCCTAATATTATTATTTTACGGAAACCTTCTTTAACCAACACATCAACAGCGGCCTCAACATCCATTATGGATTCATCAAATATCGCTCCGCCAAACATCTGCCCGGTAAAAGCCATCCTGGAGTTTATTAAAAATGAACTGATACCATTTTCTTCTAAAGCATTAGGCAACAGCCTTGGGGTACCTCTGGCGAGGAAGTGTCCTAAGACCCCGTGAACAAGGAGGACAATCGGAGTATTATATAAGTCTTCTTCCCTATCAAACTCACCTGCAACTAAAAGTGCATTAATAAGAAAGCCGTCTTCTGCTGGGAAACTAAAAAGTCTTCTTTGTCTGGAAACCATTTCAGATAGAGTCTTCTAATAGTAAAAGCTTAAACCTTCTGTCGAGCCATCTTACAATAATATCACCTAGCTCTTCTTCTTTCTCTTCAAATTTATGTCCGGCATTAACGTAGAATGCCGAAACATCTTTATTCCCTGCATCGAGTGCCACCTGTGCAAGATCATGGGTCTCCTCAGGTTTCACAATCTGATCATACCAACCTTGAATAAGCAAAATAGGGACTTTTATTTCTGCGATTTGCTTATATCCCATTGCAGTGTCAGCTTCTGGACCCGCGAGATACCACCAGGTTCTATATGTGTATATTTCAGTATGCTCAGGACGGTAAGAATCACCCCTGGCTTTATAAATTAGAATTGTACGGTCATGCCCCGTACCTTCTCTGCCCGGTTTAATTATTTCCTTAGCCTCTTCAAGAACTTCATCATATGAAGGCTCGCTGCCCAAGCTGTTCCATCTGCGGCGAATTGAATCGGGCATGGAATATGGCGCGGCTAATGTAATTACGCCCTTTAGATGAGGAAAATTTTTGGCGTCTTTTCTAAGAGCCGCGTATCTAAGAACAATACTTGTACCCAAACTATAGCCGGAAAGTATAATATTCTTGTAGCCAAGCCTCTCCAGGTATTCAACAACTCTATCAATCTGTGGAATAGTGTCGTTTAAAATTCCGTAGCCGAAAAATAGCCCAAAATTTGCCATACGGGTATTTATGGCTAATGATGAATAACCGCCTTCTGCGAGTATAGGCGGCAAAAAGCGTTGACTGCCATCCAAAAAGTTCCCAAGAAAACCATGCACATGGATGATAACAGTATCATTTTTCTTATCATCTTCATCGTGGATAGTACTGTTGTAGTAGAGCCCGTCTATCTTACTCTTTCCAAAGGGGATAGAGACTAATTCCTGCTCCATATATTTTGTAGAATTGTTATCTTTCATTGAAGTTTTCGTATTAATATTGGATTTGTAAAATTTCTAAGAGATTACCCAATTACAACGACAAACATATAAAAAGAATTCAGATCGAGTAATTAAAGATCGTAGCTCCTTAATTTTAGCCAAAAAACGACCCTGGATCGTTTATGACATTATCCGCACAAACTTTCGCATCCATCCACTTTGCGGATTTGCCTAATTCAACAGTTTTCTTTGATACCGCAGCATGAGCAGTTATTAGCTCAGTTTTAGGATCCCAGATAATTTGCCAATTATCATCCTTGATCCCTCTGACCCAACCGAACGGAAATGTTCCGACATCACCCAATTTGAAGACTCCTTTAGCTTTATTGTGCTATAGATTTTATTGGATATTTTGAAAAGCTCAACTCTATTAGATTAAAAATAATTTTTTGCCGGCAGTATTTATCTTTACTACACCATAGAATATACCTAACATCAGTTGCTTAATCCCTATCGCTAACAAAACTGTGTTCAAAATAAGCACCTAATTAGTACCCTTTACGAAATTTTGATTGTATCGAGATTCTTATCAATTATCCTGTTGCATTATATAGTGAAGAAAATTTGCAAAAAAGGTGCAGAACGAACTTATGCGAAAAACAATTATTGCTCTCGGTACAATTTTTGTATTATTTATTATAATCTTTTTGCTTGCTGTACTGAACCTAAACTTTTTCATAAATAGCAACAAGGATCTTTTAGTATCTCAAATAGAACAATCCCTGGGCAGGAAAATTACAGTCGGAGAAATAAATACCGGATTTAGCGATGGACTTGGGATACGTCTTAAAAACGCCTCTGTAAGTGATGACAAATCTTTTTCAGACAGCGAGTTTATAAGCGCCTCGGATATACAGATCAATGTAGAAATTATCCCTCTACTAAGCAAAAAAATTAATATCACTAAGCTAATTCTCAATAGGCCTCTGATAAATATAATTAAAAATAAAGGAGGCAAGTACAATTTTGAGTCTATAGGCTCAGACTTGAAATCTAACAAAAAAGAAAATAAATCTGATACTTCTACTCAAGCCAACGGACCTTTGCTCTTTGCGTCTAGTATTGTTATTAAACAGGGTCAAATTAATTACTTAGATGAAAAGAGTGAGACAGAATTTCAAATACAGAAAATAAATCTAGGAATAAAGGATTTAGGTTTTGACAAGAAAGTTCCTGTGAATCTAGAAGCTGCTATTTTAGCAAGTGAGCCTAACATAAAGATAGTTGGCATATTTGGACCAGTTACTTCTGAATTAAGTTTTTCAAAGATGCCTGCAAAAGGCAACCTAGGGATAACAGAGATCAACATCAATACGCTAAAGAAATTTCTGCCTATAATTAAAGAGTATATACCTTTGGGTCTTGATATATCAGGCCCACTGAACGCAAAATTAAAGTTCTCGGGCTCCTTGGACTCATTAACGCTCACGGATATACAAATGAATGCTTCTGTGTTCGGCGCTACCGTACCGAACTTCGAACTTTCAGGCAGTATTGGCCCTATTGGAGAAAATGGAGAGAATTTTTCACTGGATACACAATTTAGCCTCCAAAACGCAAATCTTAGTAAACTAAGAAATTTCTCATTAATAAAAGACTCATTAGATAATAGCTTATCAACTCAAGGCACACTGGATTTTAGTGGAAAGATAAGCGGCACACCAGAGGATTTAGAATTTAGCGCGGTCAGATTAGATGCAACCGCTAGCCGTCTTGCTGTTATAGGAAAATTTCTCAAACCAAAGAACGCTCCCTTTGTAATTACCGGGGGAGGAAAGATTTCTAATTCAGTGATCGAATTAAAAAGCTCAGAAATAAAATTAGATACCTTAAAACTAAATGCAAGCGGAAAAATTCACCGAGGCACTACAAACCTGATAAACCTTTTAGTGCGTTCTAATAAAATAGATTTAGCAAATATGAGAGAAACATTCCCCTCTATAAAGGAATACAATCCAAGCGGGCGGGTGGAACTACTTCAGACCAACCTAACAGGAGAATTGGGAAAAGGACAAGTGCCGCAAATAAATGGTTCTCTACTATTAACAGATGTAACCATATATCCTCCATCATTTCCCAAACCCATAAGCAACATCAATACAAAAGTTAATTTCACGGGCAAATCGGCCGACATTAAGGATATGTCTCTTAATCTAGGGAAATCTAATTTAAACATTTCTTCAAAAATCGACAATTTCTCACCCCTAGTACTAAGCTATACGGTTACCTCAGCAGAGCTTCATCTATCTGATATAAGTAAAGACAAATCACAAACCGACAAATCAGAAGTAATAAAACAGCTTGTCAGTGAAGGCAAAGTCTCAAAGAGATTTGACTCTATGACAGTAAAGGGAAATTTATCATCATCTGAGGCGAAACTATCTGATTATGAATTACAGGATATTAAAACCAATTTTAATCTGATTGGTGAAACATTAAAGATCGAAGACTTCAGTCTAAAAGCATATGAAGGAGTTCTAAAAGGAAAGGCAAGCTATAGCCTTGGTCAGGATTCTGATTTCTCTATTATATCTAATGTGCGTGGACTAAATTTAAACAACTTCTTAAGCTCATTAAATTCGGAGGATGCAGAGAAAATCCAAGGCAAAGCGAATCTTGATATAAACATATTCGGCAGTGGGGATAATTGGAACGAAATCAAAACCTCTTTAAAAGGCACCGCAAAAACTGAAATAATAGACGGGGCAGTTTTAGATGTTAATTTAACTAATGATGTATTAAAAGGAGTCACTGGAGTCCCGGGGTTAAGTTTTTTAATTTCACCAGATACTAAGGATAAATACCCCCAGATTTTTACTGCACAGGACACAGAATTCGATGAATTCAAATCCTCATTTATAATTGAAAAGGGCAAAATGGAGACAAGAGATCTCAAGATATCCTCCAAAGATTATTCAATTAAAGCAAAGGGATGGATGAACCTTGACGGCAAGCTGGATCTCAAATCCAGACTCATCCTATCTCCGGAATTCTCAAAAGATTTAAGGACTGACATGCCTGATTTGAAGTATATAACCAATAGCAAAAACCAAGTTGAAATCCCCTTTGCAATCACAGGAACACTTCCTAAAGCAAAAGCTAAACCTGATATTCCCTATTTAGCCAAACTAGTTCAGAAGGCTGGCATACGAAGTGTAATCGACGAACTCTCTTCAGATCCAGATGAGAATCAAGAGCAAAATGAAGAGATAGAAACACAACCTTCACCAAAGAAGAAAAAGAGGCGTCTGGATAAAAAGATTTTTGATGATATAAAGGATCTGTTTTAAGAGCGCAAAATCCAGAATACATCCTTAATTTACAACTAGTTATCGCAATTTATAATTAGTTGTTCTTAATTCAAAACTAGGGGGCAGTAAAATGAAAAAATTAAGACTTACAACAATCTTGACGATAATTTTCATGGCTCAATTTCCATTATTATCAAATGCTCAGCTTGAAGAAGCTTATGAAGCTCATGGAGGACTTAACACATTTAAAGAGTTTAATGTTGTTGAATACGACATGAAAGACTTACCGTTTAGCCCGGTTGGAATTCTAAATGATCATCAGCTAATTGACCTCAACTCACGCCGCATCTTGATTACAAGCGATACTTATAAAATTGGTTTTGACGGCAGTGAAGCTTGGATTACTCCTAACATGGAGTCCTTGGGAATACCGCCTAGGTTTTATTCTTCCACCCCATTTTATTTCTTCGGACTTCCGTTTCTTTTTGCAGACCCTGGAGTTAATCTGGAGTCTCTAGGAACAAAAGAGCTTAAAGTCCCATCACGCGCGCGGCGTCACTAAGCTCTTGGTCAGCAAGATCCGGTCTCAATG
>JBBDIN010000109.1:0-17574 GCA_040880385.1 Thermodesulfobacteriota bacterium
TCATCTCAATATAAAAATTATTTGAGCTTAATAATAATACAAGATTGCTCATTTGCAAGTCATATGATTATTTTAGACTAAGTGGCATGAAACAAGGTGATCACTGCCGACATCACGAAGCTCGGGTTCAACTGTTTTACATTTTTCCACTGCAATGGGGCATCTGGGATGGAAGCTGCATCCAAAAGGCGGGTTTATAGGGCTTGGTACATCCCCTTTTAATACAGTCTTCACCCTTTTCCTGCTCGGATCAGCTATAGGAACAGATGAGATCAATATTTGTGTATATGGATGTAGCGGATTCTTATATAGTTCTTTGCTTGGTGATATCTCGACTATTTTTCCTAAATACATTACTGCTACTTTATCACTTATATGCCTTACAACTCTAAGATCATGGGATATAAATAGATATGTTAGTTGAAATTTTTCTTGGAGTTCGATAAAAAGATTTATGATTTGTGCCTGAACTGATACATCAAGCGCTGAAATGGGTTCATCGCAAACTATAAACTTTGGTTTAAGTGCAAGTGCCCGTGCAATTGCTATTCTTTGTCTCTGACCACCACTAAACTCATGGGGATAACGTGAGAGCACGTCTTCTCTAAGACCGACAGTCCTCATTAACTCTGCAATGAAGTCCTTTCTATCTTTTCCCGATAGTATGTTATGGATAGCAAGTCCCTCTGACACTATACTTTCAACTTTCATTCGCGGGTTAAGAGAGCCGTATGGGTCTTGAAATACAATTTGCATTTCCCGCCGGAAAGGCCTCATTTTAGATGCGGACAAGTGAGTTATATTGTTATTCTCAAATATGATCTCTCCACTTGTGGGCTCAAGTAGTTTTAAAATAGTTTTCCCAAGAGTTGTTTTGCCGCATCCACTCTCACCTACAAGCCCCATTGTCTGACTCTCGGGAATACAAAGGTCGATCCCATCTACGGCTTTTACATAGTTAGATACCCTGGAAATTATCCCTGATTTAATGGGGAAGTATTTTTTAAGTTTTTCAATTTTTATAAGTTCTTTTACTGACATATTAGTTCTCTATTTTTTTTACTTCAGCTCTTCTCCAGCAAGCAGCTGTGTGAGCATTCCCAACTTGTTCTAAAAGTGGTTCATCTGTTCTGCATTTATCGATCACCAGCGGACAGCGGTCCTGGAATCTGCATCCTTCTGGGAAATTGTCCGGACTGGGCACAACTCCCGGAATTGCATTTAGCATTTCTTTATTCTCTTGAAGACCCGGGACCGAATTAAGAAGGCCAACTGTATATGGATGATGTGGCTCTCTGAAAATGTCAGCTGTATCTCCATGCTCAACAACTTTTCCTGCATACATTACATATACTTCATCTGCTACTTCTGCTATTATCCCAAGATCGTGAGTAATTAGCAGCACAGCCATTCCCATTTTAACTCTCAAATCATTTATTAGCTCCAATATCCCAGCCTGTATTGTTACATCTAAGGCTGTAGTTGGCTCATCCGCTATTAACACTTCCGGATTACAAGCAAGGGCCATGGCTATCATAACTCGCTGTGACATTCCACCGCTCATTTCATGCGGGTAGTTGTGCATCCTTCTTTGTGGCGCCGGAATGCCGACTAGTGTTAGCAGCTCTAATACCCTTTCTTTGCGCTCTTGTTTTGATAGGTTCAGGTGAGTCGATAGCGCCTCCTCTATTTGATTGCCTACAGTAAAAACGGGGTTAAGTGAGCTAATAGGTTCCTGAAAGATCATAGAGATTCTGTTTCCTCTTATTGAGCGCATGTCACTGTCTGAATAGTGAAGTAAATCAGCGCCGTCAAAGATTATCTCTCCACTATCAATTTTTCCGGGAGGCTCAGGTATAAGTCTCATAACAGATAGTGCCGTTACTGTTTTGCCGCACCCGCTCTCTCCTACCACGCCAATGATTTTGCCCTTAGGAACATTTATGGATATTCCCCCTACTACTTCCACCCTCTTTCCATCTGAAGCAAAGGAGATTCTTAAGTCTTTTATTTCTAGAGCGTTATCCATGTTGATTTATTCACTTCCCAAAAACTTGGGATCAATTGCGTTTCTAAACCCTTCTCCTAGAAGGTTAAATGAAGTAACGGTTACAAATATAGCCGCACCGGGAAATAGGACAAGCCACCAGGCGAAATCAACGTACCTTTGCGATTGAGAGAGTATATCTCCCCAGCTTGGCTCAGGCGGAGGGACTCCAAAACCCAAAAAACTTAGCCCCGACTCTACCAATATCGCTCCTGCTATTCCGAAAGAAATATCAACCAATACAGGAGCAAGAGAGTTGGGGAGCATATGCTTCATCATCACTCTGTAGTCGTTTCCTCCAAGCGCCACTGCCGCATCTACATAATCAAGTTTCCTAAGTTGTAAAAACTGGCCTCTGACTAAACGAGCTATACCGGTCCAACTGGTAGCTCCTATTACTATCATAATGTTATAAATGCTTGGGTCTCTGAATGCCAATATCGTTAAAATTAAAAAGAACACCGGGAACGTCATCATTACTTCAAAAAGCCTGGACACTATAAAATCAACACTTCCCCCATAGTATCCGGCTATACTGCCTAATAAAATTCCTATGACAGCGGCGATGCTTACTGCAACAAATCCAATTGAGAGAGAAATCCTGGCGCCGTGAATCATACGGCTAAGCACATCTCTTCCCCTATCGTCTGTTCCAAACAGATGTTCTTTAGAAGGCGGCGTAAGTACAGAAAGTAAATCATTTTCTGTAGGGCTATATCTTACTGGAGGGAAGATCGCAAAATCTCCTTTTGTTGAATTTATATCCAGCTGCTTGAAATCGGTTCCGAAAAATTTGTTATATCTAATGAGGACCGGGAAATAATATTCATTTTGATATTTGAGAATTATAGGCTTGTTGCCGGCAAGGAAGTTCTGAAATATAGCTACTCCAAAAAGAACCAAAACAATTATTAGTGCCGCCATCGCAAGCTTGTCTTTTTTTAATTTCTGCCAAACGCTCCCCCAATATCCTACGCTCTTGGTCTCACTCACTTTTTGGCCTCAAAGCTAATTCTGGGATCAACTAGTACATATATAAGATCAGCGATCAGGATTCCGAATAAGGTCAGCACAGCTGAAATTGTGGCAATCGCCATAATGACCGGATAGTCGCGCGACAGAACCGATTCAAAACCTAACTGTCCTATACCAGGGATTGAGAAAATACTCTCGATAATTACGCTTCCACCTATCATGGCCGGAAGTATTCCTGCAAGTATTGTAATTATCGGAATCAGCGCATTTCTGAGAGCATGTTTTAGAATTACTTTATGCCTTGGTAGCCCCTTTGCAGTTGCCGTTCTAACGAAATCTTCTCTGAGCACTTCTAGGAGGCTGCCTTTTTGGAATCTTGATAGATAGGCAAGGCTTCCGTATGTGAGACAAAATACCGGAAGCGCTATATGCCATAAAAAATTAATAGCTTTCGGAAAAAACGGATAGTTCTCTGCTCCTGGCGAGAGTATCCCATACACGGGGAACAGGTCCCAATAATCCCCTCCCCCAAGGAAGAAGATCAATATCATTGCCATCCAGAAGCTGGGTATGGAATATAGAATAAATAAGAAGAACGTACTCACTCGCTCAGAGAATCTGCCGTGCGATACTGCTGAATATACTCCTATTGGGATGGCAATTAAATATATTAGTATGATTGAAATTATGTTGAGTGTGAGCGTGATCGGAATTCTTTCAGCTATTTTATTTATAACAGGACGGTGATCTTTGTATGAGCGCCCAAAGTCTAGAGTGACTATCTGTTTTAACCATATCCCGTATCGCACATATATAGGCTTATCCAGACCGTAGAGTTTTTTTGTCTCTTCTACAATCTGCTGAGTTATTGCCTCAGCCTGAATGCCCTGGTCTAGCTGGAGTTTTCTCTCTACAGGATTGCCGGGAGCCAATTGAATTATAAAGAACGTGATGAGAGTTATACCGAAAAGTGTGGGGATAAGCAGTAGCAGTCTTTTAAATATATAGTCTCTCATAGCTCAGGTCGTTGGAACAATATTGTAGGCTTAATACAATAATAAGACTAATTTTATACCTAAATAGTTGCATTTGTTAAAATGGATGCGGAAAATAATCTAAACTCTTGAAAGCTTTTAGATAGTTTCCTTATTCGCTGTAAACTTGAAAAGGTAGCGGAACGTGCCACTCTACAGGGTCTATACCCAGTGGATAAACTACTACATTTTCAAACCTCTTATTAACCGCTACGGTAGATTTTCTGCAGTAGAGAAATGTATAAGGCTGCTCGTTGTGGACAATCTCTGCAAATCTTGTATAAAGCTTCTTTCTTTTATCGCGGTCAAACTCGGTTCTGGCCTCTTCTATTAATTTGTCAGCCTCTTCATTTTTAAAGCCTATAAAATTAGAGCCGCTTTCGGCTTGAGTTGAGCTCCATATTTGATAAGGGTCTGACTCCACTCCCATAGACCATGCAAGTGTAACTGCGTCGAAATTCCTCTCATTTAATTTGGCCGTAAATACTGCCCATTCAGTTTTTCTGATATCCATTTGGATACCCATATTGTCCAGTTCTTCTTTCAATATGGTTGCAATCTTCTCCCCTGTTTCCGAGCCTCCGGGGATAAGGAATTCAAATGCAAATTTGACCCCGTCTTTGTCTCTTATACCATCCCCATCATGATCTATCCAATCAGCTTCTTTTAAGAGTTCTTCAGCTTTTACCGGATTGTAGTCCAGAGGTTTGATGGACTTGTCATATTCAGGGCTATTTATGTAAAACGGGTTAGTTACGATAGCGCCAAGATTGTAGAGGATTTTATCAAGAATGAGCTCTCTGTTTACAAGATGGGTCATAGCGGTTCTTACCTGTTTATCGGCAAAGAAAGGCCGTTTGGAGTTCCACCCTATATAGCTGTAGTTGGGTGTAAAATAGCTTAATTTATCAAAGCTCTCTTCAAATGCTGGAGAGCTAGTTTGTCTTTCCCATTGAATTGGGGTTAGTCCGGAGACATCTAAATCTTTACGTTTTAATACCTGAAATGCGACTGTCTGATCCGTAATGATTTTAAAAATAACTTTATCTAATTTTGGTTTTTCTCCCCAATAATCGGCATTTTTCTCAAGGACTATTTCTCTTCCGGTCGACCATTTTACAAATTTATAAGGACCTGTTCCAATCGGGTCTCTGCCGGCGGGGTTGGTATTAAAATCCCCTTTGTCGAATATGTGCTTGGGCACTATTGGCATTCCTCCGCAGAACTCAAGCGCAAGAAAATATGGTCTTGCATAAGTGAATTCGACCGTAAGCTCATCAATTGCTTTGACATCTCTTATTTCCTGAAAATAGCTTCTTAGCTGCGGGCTGTCCACTTTAGGATTCATTATAGTTTTGTAGGAAAATACAACGTCTTCAGAGGTAAAGGGAGCTCCGTCATGCCATTTGATACCTTCTCTGATTTTGAAAGTATATTTTAGTTTGTCCTCTGAAACTTCCCAGGACTCAGCAAGGAGAGGTTCTAACTCAAGCGTCTCGTTATTTCTTTCAATTAAGGTCTCGTAAATTTTTCCGTTATTCACCGTCCCTTCATAGGCATCAGTTGCGGTGATAGGGTTAAGTGTTGCGGGCTCGGCGCTTAGGTGATAAATCAGCCAGTCGCCATCTACAGGTTCTGAAGCAGAGCCAGTCTCTGTAGATGTTTGTTCTTGTGTTATTTCTTCTGAGTTTTGAGAAACGTCATCTCCAGAGCTGCATGCAATTAGAGTCGACAATATAGCAATATTTAGAATGGTTATAAGTATAAGTCTTAACACTGTTCTCTCCTTAGTTATCTTCTCAGATACTTAATAGTCAGATTTAATCTTCACCTTTATCGCTAGACGGATCTTCCGCAATTTTCTTTACAATCTTAGGAAGCGCCTTTTCGTAAAACGGTCTTAAGAGATCAAGCGGGAGCGGGAATACTATTGTTGAGCTTTGATTGCTGGACATCTCAGTTAAGGTCTGAAGGAATCTTAGCTGAAGCGCCATTGGGCTCTGTCCTAGTATTTCAGAAGCTTCGGTCAATTTTGTCGCAGCCTGGAATTCCCCTTCGGCGCTAATGATTTTTGCTCGCCTTTCTCTCTCTGCTTCTGCTTGCCGGGCCATGATCTGCTTCATATCCTCCGGAAGGTCAACATACTTGAGTTCAACCAATGTAACTTTTATTCCCCAGGCATCCGTCTGTCTATCTAAAACATCCTGAAGTTTCATGTTTAGCTTCTCTCTCTCCGCGAGGAGTTCATCAAGCTCGACCTGTCCTAAAACACTCCTTAGGGTTGTCTGAGCCAATTGAGATGTTGCGTAGAGAAAATTTTCAACCTGTATGACTGCTTTAATCGGGTCTACAACACGGAAATAAACGACCGCATTTACCTTTACCGAGACATTGTCTCTAGTAATTACATCCTGGGGCGGCACGTCCATTGTAATAAGACGCAGGCTCATTTTGGTCATTTTATCAACCATAGGAATAATCCATTTAAACCCCGGGCCTTTAAGGCCTACGATTCTTCCTAACCTAAAAACCACTCCCCTCTCGTATTCGTTTAAAATTTTTATTCCGGATAAGATAAAAAGAGCAATGATTCCTACAAATATGATTACCGGTGAAAACATTTTGCTGCCTCCTGTTAGTCTAATTTTATACTTTTTCTACCTTTAGTTTGAAGCCTTTTTTAGATTCTACAACTTTTATTTTATCACCCTTATTAATAGCACTGTCGCTCTCAGCGTCCCAGTACTCGCCCATTATAAAGACTTTACCTGTTTCAGCAATATCTGATGCCGCTTCCCCCGTCTCCCCTATTATGCCTTCCATACCGACTAGAGGTTTTAAGTTTTGAGCCTTTATTAAATAAAAAAGCACATATCCAAAAAAGAGCGCAATTGCAGCGGTTGATGCAATGACAACTCCATACCCTACCCTAATATCTGAATCCGGAGTATCAAAAAGAAGCAGTGCTCCGAGCGCAAAACTGATAACTCCACCTGTAGTTAGTAACCCATAGCTAGTGACGTATACCTCTGTTATAAAAAGAGCTAAGGCCAAAAGCAGTAAAACGACGCCTGCGTAGTTAAACGGCAAGATTTGAAATGATACAAAGCCCATCATGAGGCATATAACACCTGCCGCTCCAGGGAAAATAAGACCCGGGTTATAGAACTCAAGTAATATTCCTAGTGAGCCTAAAGATAGTAGCAAAAATGCTATATCAGGTGTGCTTAGAATATCTATTAATTTTTGCTTAAGGCTCATTTCAACCCTTTTTATCTTAGCGCCTTTAGTTTGAAGGGTTATCTCTCCCTGGGGGACTTTTACTTTCATACCGTTAATTTGTGTTTGGAGATCTCCTAAGCTTGGAGAGATTAGGTCTATTACTTTTATTTCCAGAGCTTGTGTAGCTGTAATAGAATCACTGTTTCTTACTGCATCAATTGCCCACTCTACATTACGGCCTCTGTGCTCTGCGATACTCTCTATAAAAGACGAAGCATAGTTTTCTATCTTTTCACTCATTATAGCTTGATCTGATTTTTCTTCAGACTCTTTGCTTTTCTCGCCTTTAATGTCCTTTATAGGATCCTGCTCTTTTTTCTCCGGCTGTTTCCCTCCAGGTGTCAAGGACACAGGATGAGCTGCTCCAATACTTGTTCCGGGCGCCATTGCTGCAATGTTTGCCGCAAGCGTAATGAATACCCCGGCAGAGGTCGCGGAAGCTCCACTTGGAGATACATAAACAACAACGGGTATCGGGGAGTTAAGCAGAAGTTTGACAATTTCCTTTGTTGAAGAAAGCAGACCCCCAGGGGTGTCTAGAAGAATGAATAGAGCCTCAGCAGAATTTGTTTCTGCCTCTTGAAGACCTGCTCTTATATAATCCAGAGTCGCTGGATTAATAGTTCCGTTTATTTCAATCAGCACTATCTCATTTGTTGATAGCGGCTCTTGTGTTTTATCTATATTTTGTTGAACTAAAGAAGTGGTTTCTTCGTTTTTGTTATTAGTATCAGCGTAGCTTATATAAAAGCTCAGAACTGAAAAAATAATTAACAAAACTGATAGCGCTCGTAGCATTGTTGTGGCTCCAAAAGAAGTTTAGCTTTCCCCCGGACAATCCGCAAGCACTATCAATTGTGGTATATGATTTCATATTCGAGTAATTACTCAACAAGATCTTGTAATTCTTTAAGCTCTGATTATAATTTCCCCCTATGGCTACTGAAATTAAATATACAGAGAAAGAACTTAAACAGCCCGATGAGTTCAATAAAATAGTTAAACGGGTAATTGATTTTACTGCGGATCATGCAAAAAAGATGCTAATAGCTATAGCTGTTGTTATAGTTTTATTAGTGGGAGCTTTTTTTGTTAATTCCAGCTCACACAAAAAAGGCCTTGAAGCAAATAATTCTTTTGATAATGCGTTTTCTCTATTTGAGGCTGGAGACAGTGAAGGTGCGCTTAAGGGTTTTTTAGCTACTGTAGAGCAATATCCTAATCAAGGGATATCGAACATTGCTTTATACTACGCAGCTATAATAAATTTTAATAACGGCAATTATGAAGAATCGGTTAATTTGCTAAACCGTTTTGAGACTAACAAAGCAAATGAACCTATGTTGATTGAATCAGCAATCCTTACTCAAGGACTTGCATATTTTAATCAGAATGAATGGCAGAAAGCTATAGACTACTTTTCTAAAATAACAGATCCGACGAGTCCATATGTAAGACAGGCAAAGCTCTATACGGCTTTATCATATGAGAAACTTGGCGATACGGATCGGGCAAAGTCTATCTTTGATCAAATATCTCAGAACCAAGAAGCTTTTAATCCTGGACTATCTTCAGTAAGCCAAACGCCTTCTAACTAAATATAATATTCTTATTTAAAACAATTCTGGTTATAAATGGGGATTGTTTTAGTTAAATGAGGGGTGGTTATATGAATTTTGGTTTGAGTATTTAAACAGGTTTTAGTTTTGATTCTAGAAGAATTCTTAGTCTATTTCTTATTTCCGGAGTTACGAAGGGTTTATCTTTAAGTTTGCCTGTAATGTCAAGCATTCTTCTGTATGTACTAACAAACGCCATGCATTCCGGACAGTCTCCTGTATGTTTCTCAAGCTCTTTTAGAGTCTCCAGATCCAATTCGCTGTCAATATAATCCATGATGTTTTCTACTACGTCTTTGCATATAAACATGTTTTATTTTCTCCATTCGTGGAAATAGTCTGATAGCTTATCACGTAAAAAAAGTCTTGCTCTGTGAAGCCTTGATTTAACTGCGGGTATTGAAATCTCAAGAATCTCTGATACCTCTTCATTTGATAGACCTTCTATATCTCTTAGATGAAAAACTGTTCTATACGACTCAGGCAGCTCATTAATAGCCTTCTCAATTATTACGAGGGCTTCTTTATTGAAAATGATAATATCAGGCCTAGAGCTCCAGTCCTTATACATAATTCTACCCATAAGTGTTTCTTTTTCATCATATGGGGAATAGTTCTCAAGACTGATATTCTTTTCATGCTTTTTTTGTGAGCGTAAGTACATATAGCTCGCATTTACCGTTACTCTGTAAAGCCAACTTGAGAATTCAGACTCACCACGAAACGTATCTAATTTTTTAGCCAAAGTAAGAAATACTTCTTGGAATACCTCTTCAGCGTCATTTGCGTTTCTGGTAATTCTAAGAGCAAAGCCATAAATCCTGTCCGAATACCTGTTTACAATTTCATCAAATGAAGCCTCGTCCCTCGTTTGTGTATATCTTCTAACGAGTTCATCATCAGATATATTAGTTATTTGCTCATTGTTATTAGTTACAATAACACTGATTAGCTTTTTAATGAACCCAATTTCCATTTTCCCCTCTCAAATGTCTAAAAAATAGTGGGTAAGTATTCTAAGTTTATATAGAAGTATTTTGATTATAACTATACAGTATGAGATGTTTCTAATCTTTAGAAGGTTCAGAATTGCAAATATATTTTTTTGAGAGTTGAAAAACTCGGTTCTGATTTGGGACGAAAACTCCTTCTTTATGATTTCTGACTTGTATAAGCACTTTGTCCGATCCGCATGCAAATGTAATGACCCTTGATTCTGATTCTTTAAGCCCCATTAGCTCAGGGCGGATAGAGGATATATGCACAAATATAGTGCCGTCATACTTATCTTTTTCTACAATATTATTCATTACACCGTGCGGTATATGCAGGTGTCCCGAGAGCCATATATCAACTTGGTAATCTTTTAACACCTCTGTGAACCGCTCAGAATTAATAACTTGCCTATCTGTAAAAGATGAAAATGGAATGCCGCTATCCTCAAGTGGGGCGTGAGTTGTGACAACAATAATTTTATCCTGGTTATTTATAACAATATCCTTCCACCACTCAAAAGTTTCATCAGATATTTCAGTTGCTTTTCCCCTCTCGGAATCAGACATAAAAATGAAGAGGATATTATCTTTCACAATTGAGTAATTAACCTCTTCTCTTAGCTTTTCTCTAAATAGCTTTCCCATATCCGTTTTTAAATCATGGTTGCCTATGATCTCATACCACTCTTTTATATATGAGTTGTTTCTTGTACGTACGTACCAATCAAAAGATTCTTCTGTTGTCTCGTTTACTATATCTCCGGCAACCAGAGCCATGTCTATATTTGGAACATTGTCATTCATATCTGTAATTGCGATTTCAAAAGCTTCTTCATGTCCTCTGTTGGTGGGCTGAATATCAGAGAGCGCCCAGAGGGTTAAAGTGTTCTCAGAGTTAAACCAGTTGACTTGCGTGTACTCATCACCTGATGAATAACCTACGTAGCAAGAAGACTGTATAAGAAATAGTACTAATATGAGTAGTTTTAAAATAGTTGGCATAATGGATAAAAAAGCTTAAACGTTGGTTATTTCTGCAACCCCGATTGCCTCTTCATTTACTACGTCGTTTATTCTAACCAGCACTTCATCACCAATATTGAAAGCATCTGTGTCGAACCTGACCGGTATGTAGTTAGGTGTCGTGCCTTTAGATCCCCTTTCTATTAAGACGGGGAAAGTTCTTCCTATAAACTGCTTGAAAAATTCAGTCTTTTTCTTGCTGCCGAGCTCTCTCAACTTCTTGCTTCTGTCTTTAATTTCGCTTGGATGAATTTGCTCAGGCATTACAGCAGCCGGGGTCATTTTCCTCTTTGAATATGGGAAAACATGGAAGTATGTAAGTGTTGAATCTCTAGCGATCTCGTAAGTGTTTAGAAATTCTTCTTCAGTCTCTGCTGGAAATCCGACCATTATATCTGATCCTATTGCCGCATCAGGCATTCTTTCTCTTATTTTGTTGGTAAGGTCGAGAAACTTCTCAGGGCCGTATCTTCTTCTCATTCTTTTAAGCACATCCTGATCTCCGCTTTGAAGGGCAATATGGAACTGAGGGCAGATTGTTTTAGAATCAGCAATGAAATCTATAAGATCTAATTCCGTGTCCGCTGGATCCAAAGATGTTAGCCTAACTCGGTTTACTATTTTTTCTTTTTCTATTTCTCTTAAAAGTTCAAAAAAGTTGGTACCTATTTCTCTTCCGTAACTAGCAATATGAACCCCTGTTAATACTATTTCTTTGTACCCGGACTTAGCCAGTTTCTCCATACGATTTAGAATTTCAGCAATTTCCAGACTGCGGGAACGTCCTCTTGCGCGAGGAATAATGCAAAATGTGCAAGCGTAGTTGCAGCCGTCCTGTACTTTGAGAAATGCTCTGGTTCTACCTGGGAATATCTCTATATCGGGGGATTCAAATCCTTTCTTCTTCTCTTTAAAAATGTCGGATATAAAGACCTTGGGTTCTTCCTGCCGTTTACCTTCCCTTATTATTTTTAATAGGGATGAGAACTTATGCGAGTTGCCGATTACATAATCCACACCATGTACTTCTTTAAGCTCTTGAGGGGATACTTGTGCATAACAGCCTGTTACAACAACCACCCCGTTAGGGTTAGCGCGTTTGGCGCGGTTGATATAGTTTCTAGCTTCTGCGTCATCTTTATGAGTGACTGTGCAAGTATCGATTACATATACATCAGCTTTATCAGAAAATGGAACTCTCTGGTACTTACTCTTGGGTAGTTGATTTAAGATCACTGCAGTGTCGTATTGATTTACTTTACAGCCTAAGGTTACAATCGATATACTTTTCATCTTTATAGTACCCTGTTTATCCACCCGCCACCTAAGACTTTCTTGTCTTGATAGAGGACTACTGCCTGCCCTGGTGTAATTGCGCGCTGTGGATTTATGAATTCAATCTCTGCTTGTGTATCTGACTTCATTGTAACTACTGCGTCATCCTCGCGGTGTCTATTTCTTATCTTTGCTCTCACTTCAAAAGGTTCTTCAGAATTTAATTCTATTTGATTGTTAGTTTGTACCCATGAAATATTTTCAGCTAGTAGCTTGTTGCTGTAAATTTTATCTTCTTCCCCTACGATCAGCCGATTTTCCTTCGGTTCTATACCCACAACATACATAGGTTTTCCCGTTGCAATCCCAAGCCCTCTTCTCTGTCCGATTGTGAAGGAATAGATGCCCCTATGTTTGCCCAGAACCTCACCTTCTACATTTACAATATCGCCTTGTTTCTCCGTAAAAGCTGATTGGCTGATTAAATAATCTCTGTAATTGTCAGAAGGGACAAAACAAACACCCGTGCTGTCGGGTTTCTCTGCTAATTTTATATTTAAACTTCTGGCCAATTCTCTAACCTCATCTTTCTTTAACGAACCCAGTGGAAACATGAGCTTGCTTAATTCTTTCTGTTTTAAGGTGTAGAGAAAGTAAGTTTGGTCTTTATTCTCATCATCCGCTTTGTTTAAAGAATATGCGCCGTCTCCATTTGTAATCTTAGCGTAATGCCCGGTTGCTAAATAATCAGCCCCAAGCTCCATAGCTCGTTTTAGGAGTAGATCAAATTTTACATACTGGTTACAGAGCACGCATGGTATCGGTGTTTTCCCCGATTCATATTTTGCTACGTAGTCTTTGAGCACGAGTTCTTTAAAAGAATCAATAAAGTTTACTACATAGTGCGGTATGTCCAATTCCTGGGCTACTCTTCTCGCGTCTATTACATGGTCCAAGGAGCAGCATCCGCCTTCGGCATCTTTATAGTCCAAAAGCTGCATAGTTATACCTATAACTTCATGCCCCTCTTGTTTAAGGATTGCAGCTACAGTTGTGCTGTCTACTCCTCCGCTCATTGCAACAACTATTCTTTTCTTACCCATAGTTATTAAAGAGGTTACCTAAGCCCTATATCTGAGACAAATTTATCTTGTTTTGGAAACGCGGGTCTTTCGAAGATTGATGGGTGAAAGTGGTTTAAACTAAACCCTCTTCGACGCCAATAATTGAGTAGTAGGATTCCCCACCTAGTATGAGCTCTCTTGCTTCAACATACTCACTAACTGAATAATACATGTCGGAGCTTACTATAACTCTCCATATCGGTGCAAGATCACATGTTCCCCTTGCGGAGTCGGTTACAGCCTTAATTCCCTGAGGTACACCATGATCCCCATAGACATTTAGAGTTTTGGTTCCAATCCCTATTTTGCCGCTTATAGCTATTTTGCCTTCGAGTTTTCTCTCCCTGGTAATTGTAGCAAGGTGTTGTAATACCTCAACCGCTGAACAAATTGCTCTTAATTCAGGATTTGTCTGCTCCTCTGGGGCATTGAAAAATGCAACTATTTCATCTTTCATTAATGCTTCTATAACCCCGCCGTAATTTGATATTATTGAAGATGCGGATTTCCTATAGTCAGCAAGAAAAGAATTGAACTCAGATGAATCAAGGGTTGAAGTTAATTCTTGAAAGTCAGCTATTTTAGCTACAACCACAGTAACTCTTCTATTTTTAGTTTCTTCCTCTTCCTCTTCTTTATCTTCTGCCTCAATTAGAGTTGGTTGAAATACCGGCTCGTCAGGCGGCTCTATTTCTTTCTTTCGTTTCAACAGGTCAAGCATTTGATTATAAGTTTCAAATGCTCTTATCATTGTTACATCTTCTCCTGCTTCACTTGATTCAAGTTTTGTTGCCAAGTCACCTCTTGAAACTCTTTTCATGCCTGCAATAAGTTTTTCAATAGTGTCCGATTTTCCATTTGAAAGAAATGATAGAAGGACAAGAACGATTATAGAGACAACAAGTCCTATTAGGCCACTCCAGATTGCTGTTGATATTGTAAGGCTCTTAAAATCTGAGCCTTGTAGTCCAACTAATATTGTAGAGTTAGTTGATGTAGCAATGGGAAGCATCTCCAGATTGTCCCCATCTTCATTACCAAGACTTTCTTGCAGTACACCTTCTGAATCAAGAAGTTTAATGTAATAAACATCTTGTCTTGAGTTTAATATGTTTTCAGCCGTTTCCTGAAAAGTAGCATCTGATTGACTAAAGAGTTTAATTAGTTCTTGCGATTTTTGATCAGTAATAGTTGAGGTGAAAAAATAAGAGCTGAATAATGATACTAGGATTGATAATATGATGAAAATTGCTACTAAGAATATAGATATACCGGTTCCGGGCTTAGTCATTTTGGTGCCTAGTCCCATACTTATTGTGCTCCAAATAGATTTTCAGATTTATGAAATTTTGTATTGGCATAATCAGACTTCATAATTTCCATAATACTAATTTAATTCAAACTAGTAAAGAAAAATTATATCAAAACCTTTATTTGAAATTAAAACAATCCATCCGCAGAGACAATACAATTAATTGTTTATTACAAATAATCTGCTACAGAATTGCCGGTAAAGAATATTTGAGCGTCTTAATGAAGTCACTCAGTTTCAATAATCTAATTGGATAAGGGTTGGATATTGATTTTAGTTTTGTTATTTGCAAACTTCTGAAATTCAACCGTGCCGTCTATGAGTGCAAATAATGTGTGATCCCTACCCATTCCAACATTGTTTCCTGGATGAAACCTAGTGCCTCTTTGTCTTGCAAGAATATTGCCGGCAATTACAGCTTCGCCGCCGAACTTTTTAACACCAAGTCTTTTTCCGTCCGAATCTCTTCCGTTTCCACTACTTCCGCCGCCTTTTTTTGTTGACAATTTAGTTTACCTCCTAATTCAATATGTCTGTTATTTTGACCGTTGTATAACGTTGGCGATGACCGTTTTTGTTACGATAATCTTTCCTTTTTTTAAACTTAAATACAATGATCTTTTTGCCTTTTATTTCTTTAACAATTGTGGCTTTAACAACAGCGTTTTCAACAATCGGAGAGCCTACTTTTACTTCCCCACTGTCATTTGCAACCATCAGTACTTCATTGAACTCAATAGCATCACCAGGATTTCCTGATAGAAGCTCAACATCTATAATATCACCGGGGTTAACAGTATATTGTTTCCCACCTGTTTTAATAACTGCATGCATTATAAAATTCCTCCCAATTGACTAAACCACTAACATTATTCCATTATTTGTACCGAGTTGTCAAATATCTTCGTAATATATAGTGCTAAATTGCAATAGAATTCTGAATTAGGCATTCATTATACCTTAAATTTTTACAATTGCACCATTTTAAAGCTTTTTTTAAAAATCCATTACAGCCGTCTCCGTCATCGGACCAAATGCACTGTCTGCCGCAATATCGTATCCTGCCTTAATCAATAGGCTCTGCAGCAATACTACAGAGTCTGTCTTAGACGTATTTCTTTAATGGTATCCATTTGATTTAATCCTAGCAGTAGATTTTGTTTAAACCACTATTTCGCCATAAAATTGTAGTTATGATTTGATTAAAACTATTAATTTTCTAAGACTAGATTAAATACTGAAGAATCTATATTTACTTTGTCGCGCCATTTTTCATGGACAGCGATGTATATACGATCACCATAGCGTGATAGCCTCTTAAACAAAAGGTTCATCTGTTGACGCTGGGTTTCATGGAAATGCTCAATGTTAAGAGTAATAGATGAGGATGTATTCTGTAAAACATTTTCTAAGTGAGGTGCCACATGTTCAAAAAAGTCCTTATCTATGATTCCTTTTATGGATATTGATAGGTTAGCCGCCGTGTTTTTCACCCTGCTTAAAGAAACTTCAAGAGATCCTTTGTTCATGTAGGGCTCAAATGATTTTTCAATAGATTCGGAATAAGATTCGGCAAGAACATTGTTCTCGCCAAATTCTTTAATAAAATGACGGTCTACATAGTCCTTCATCGCAATTCCAACTGTCCAGTCCTGAATTACAACAGGAATTTGTTTCGGATTTGTAAATGGAATGGTTCTAAGAAAATGATAGATTCGTCTCGCCCCGCCTTTTAAAATGCCATTTTTCATAAACTTTCCAAATACACCGGCTTGGTCTTTGAGTGTGTAAGTGCTTTTAAATATAGGATTTTTCAGATGCTCCATTTTATTGTTAATTCTATCCGCAATAGTTCTATCATCCAAGAGCCTATAATAGAGGTCCCGATAGCCTTCAACCATTTCATCATATGACATCTGTTTAGGGATGAGATTAGTGCCGAGTTTTGTATTATCCGTACAGCTAGCGTCTTTTATCAAACGTCCGTCCTTTTCGAGTCTTTCGTAGAGCGGTGTTTTAGGTACTGCGGTTAAGAGGCCGACCATTGCAGTCTGGATGCCTGAATTTTGAATGAAGTTGTACTGTAGGTCAAAAGTCTTGAGTGTGTCGTTATCAAAACCTATTATAAATCCTGCAAGCACTTCAATACCATAGGAGTAGACATGCTGGATAGACGATAGGATGTCTGAGCGAGTGTTTTGAAACTTAAGCGTCTCCTTTAGACTCTCTTCATCAGGGGATTCGATACCTATAAATACCCAGCCAAAATTGGCTTGTGTGAACAGGTCTAATAACTCATCGTCTTGCGCCAGGTTTAATGAAGCTTCTGTGCCGAAAAGAAACTCATAGTTATGCTCTGTTTGATAATCTCTCAAATATGCCATTAGTTTCTTGGCCTGGGGTTTGTTCCCAATTAAATTGTCATCTACATAAAATACATTTGTTACTTTTAACTTACGTAGTTCGTCAAGCTCTTTTCCAACTTGCTCAAATGATTTTACTCGTGGTTTGCGCCCAAACATGACAATAATGTCGCAAAATTCGCAGCGATAAGGACAACCTCTTGAAAACTGCAAGCTCACAGCCTGATATTTATCTATTTTGAGTAAGTCAAAGCGTGGCGTAGGGGAATCCTCAAGTGAAACCTCATTAGTTTCCTGGTAGAGCGCTCTGTGTTTGCCGGCTTCAAAGTCGCTGCAAAATTCCTTCCAAATATATTCCGCTTCTCCTGAAATTACTACATCAGCCAGTGTTTCGTAGTATTCAGGGCAAAGAGACGCATAACTTCCCCCGGCAACTACAAAATGTCCTTGGTTTCTGTAGAAGGTTAAAAGTTCGCCCTGTCGTTTAAATTGAACACCCATTCCACATATGCCAATGATATCAGC
>JBBDIN010000110.1:0-17465 GCA_040880385.1 Thermodesulfobacteriota bacterium
ATATAGGCCCAGGCTGCTTTGTTGAATAAATATTCAGAACTAGTTTGGGTTGGCCGCTAATAGTTCCAACTTCCTGATCCGTTAGTACTTTAACACCCGACTTTTTTAATTTCTGAGTGATTACGGTAAGCAACTTCTGCTTATTAAGTCCGTCAGCCGCAGCGTCAGCATCTATATCTTCAACACTAACACCTATGCCTTTTAAACCTTTTAAAGTATTCATTTCCGCTTGATCACCTTGAGAAAATGAATATGTAGAAATCATCAAAGATGAAACAAAAAGCACTAATACCGCCATGATTGTGTATCTAAACATGTTACGGGCCTCCAAAATAAATAAATGAGCTGAATTTTTCAAAACAATTGGTCATCTTATCTGACAATTATGAATATTATGTTAAGAGATTAAAACTCTAGTTACAATATAGGAAGTGTAGCAAAACTGAGTAAGGATTAGTAGTCTTTATCTCTTTGAAGAGCGGGGTTGGCTATTAGAGGCCCAATTGTAGTCTCAGGGCTCTTTTTTCCATTACTGTGAAGAATTGATAGAAATCCCGTATATAAAAATCCAAATTGGATAAGAAGCAAGAACGGAATCCATCCATAATAACCTTTATAAATTGCATAAAGAGTTTGAAGAAGAAACAGCGTGCCGAGAGCAATTTCAATTAGCGCAGTTATTTCATTTGATGAGACATAGCTTTTTCTAGTCCGCCAGTTGTCACTTTTGGAAGTTACAGCAAATTTTGGAGTCCGCCTAAATTCTGATTTTTTACCTAAAAATGCCTCTATCACAGCTTTACTATTATTAATAGCGAGACCAGCACCAACTGAGATAGCAACAGGGACATATTTAAGATAGCTAAGCCAGTTGTTCCCATGTTTTTCTTTAACAGTATAAGCATAGAAAAATGCAAAGCTCAAAGTACCCGCTGAGATTGCAAAAAAGTTAAACAGAACTAATTTATGCCATGCTATTGATTGCCAGAAGTAGCCCATAGGAAACATTAATAACAAAAGGATCAGAAGCAATAAGTACGAAATATTACCAAAAAGATGAAAAAAGGCCTCGGTTTTGACTTTAAACGACAAATCTTTTCTCTTAAAAACTTGAGGTAGAATTTTAAATGCTGTTTGCACTCCACCCTTAGCCCAGCGGTGCTGTTGTGATTTAAATGCATTCATATCAACCGGGAGTTCCGCATCTGCAGTTGTGTCTTTTAAGTAAACAAGCTTCCATCCGGCCAACTGCGCTCTGTAGCTCAGATCCAGATCTTCCGTAAGAGTATCGTGCTGCCATCCGCCTGAGGACTCAATACATTTTTTTCTGATCACACCGGCTGTACCGTTAAAATTAAAGAACATGCCATTATTGAAACGAGCCGACTGCTCAAGAATAAAATGTCCGTCAAGTAGAATTGACTGGGCTTTAGTTAAAGTTGAGTAGTCCTGATTTACATGACCCCACCTAACTTGCACCATGCCAACTTTAGAATCGACAAAGAAATCGACCGTTCTTCTTAGAAAATTCTTAGGAGGCATGAAGTCGGCGTCAAAAATGGCAATCAATTCCCCTTTGGCTGACTTAAGACCTTCTCTTAAAGCCCCTGCTTTATAGCCCTCTCGGTCCTTTCTATGTAGGCAAGTAATATTAAAACCTTTTTCTTTAAAGTGGCTAACACAGCAACGTGCAATTTCAGTTGTTTTATCTGTTGAATCATCCAGCACCTGAATTTCCAGCAGCTCTTTGGGATAGTCTATATTGCAGACGCCAGAGATGAGCCTTTCTACTACATACATCTCGTTATAGACAGGCAGCTGCACAGTCACCATTGGCAGTTTCTCGAAAGTGCCCTTTGGAACAGGCACCTTGTTTTTACTCTTACTATACAGATACGACAAGTAATACCTATGGATACCAAAAGTACAGAGTAGCAAAAGGGAGAAACCGTAAACAACAGTCGTAACAATTTTAGAAATTAATATAAAGTATTCCAATTATTTTCCCTGTAGTTACTTACAAAAGATTAAAACTTGGTGTCCTTTAACCTTTGCACAGCTTGGACTATTCTTTCTGTACTGAAGGTTGTTGAAACTCTTGCGTACCCTTCTCCATATTCACCAAATCCAGTTCCGGGAGTAACAACTATTCCTGATTCAGACAGAAGTCTTGATGAGAATTCTTTGGAAGTAAGCCCGTGAGGAACATCAAACCATACGTAAAAAGTCGCTTTGGGCGGGTAATAACTTAGACCTGCTTCATCAAGGCCTTTGCAAAATATATCACGCCGTTCTTGAAAAATCTTGATTCTGTCTTGAAGCCCCTGTTTATAGTTTTGAAGTGCCACTATGCCGGCATACTGAACAGCTTGAAATGCTCCTGAATCTATATTGGTTTTGACTTTTCCAATACCGGCGATGGCTTTTTTATTGCCAACAGCAAAAGCAATCCTCCAACCTGTCATGTTGAAGGTTTTGGATAGAGAATGAAACTCAATTCCCACATCTTTTGCCCCATCTGTCTGCAAAAAGCTAGGTGGATTGTATCCGTCGTAGGCTATTTCTGTATAGGCCGCATCATGGCAAACAAGAATATTGTTCTTAGCAGCAAAATCGACTAAATCTTTAAAAAATCCTTCGTCTGCAACCGCTGTAGTAGGATTATTGGGATAGTTTAAGAATAAGAGCTGAGCCCGTTTTTTAATATCGTCAGGAATTGCATTTAGATCTGGCAGGAATTCATTGTCTTTATAAAGAGGTACTGCATAAGGGGTCCCGCCGGCAAAGCTAATAGAGGTCGGATATACCGGATACCCGGGATCGGTATATAAACCTACGTCTCCCGGATCAATGAAAGCAAGGGGCGCATGGGCAATACCTTCTTTTGAACCGATTAGAGCAACAACTTCCGTATCAGGGTCCAAGTAAACATTAAATCGTTCTTTATACCAGTTGGCAACGGCAACTCTAAAGGACCGCATTCCTTGATATGAGGGATATCTATGATTTGCCGGATCCTCTGCTCCAACTTTGAGGGCATCAATAATGAAATCCGGTGTCGGGAGATCAGGATCACCAACTCCTAAATCTATTACATCAACACCCTTGTCTATTAGTTCATTTTTTTTTGCATCTATTTCAGCAAATAAGTATGGCGGTAGCTCAGCAATTCGACTTGCCCATTTAACATCCATTTTTATATCTCCTTCGTTGTGCTTTTGGAAGTTTGTATGATAACTAACCTACCCAGTGAGAGCAAGATATAGCACCTATGCGCTCTATAACTAAATTTTATAACATTACTATGTTTAAACCTATTAATTGTTCCCAAATCCCTTATCTAAATACTCACGTATGCAGAGCTGATTTTATCGTATGCTATTTGAGACAATTCTTTTCGTGTCATCTTTGGATTTACTTCTATTTCTTCAAGGGCTTCTAATTCCACATCGATATTCTTTAATTTTAATAATCTGAAGAAATGCTCAAAGAAAGTAATGCTCCCGTAATAAAAAATTAAGTCCTTACTCCTCTCGTCTAAGGACTCTCCATTTTTCCTCTTATAATTAATGCAAAGCGGAAGCACATCCGTGCCTGTGTTAATTGCGGATTTTAAGAACGGGGCTTTAAAAGCTGTTACTGCTTGTCCGTCAGATGTTGTTCCTTCAGGAAAAAGTACGATATTTAGGCCCATATTCAAGACACTGGAAATATTATCCATATCACCTAATAATCTCGAGCGGTTTCTCCTCTCAACAAAAATTCCACCGCCATACTTGGTAACTGCCCCAAGAGGGAACTCTTCCTCTAGCTCTGAATTTGCAATAAAAACGGATGGAAGAACCGAATAAATAACAAAAATATCAAGATAAGAAAGATGATTACAGACAATCATATAATTTTTATTAGCCCTTTTATATCTATTAAGATTTTTCAGATTAACTTTAACTCCAAATAACATAAGACACACTTTCCCGGAAAAAGATGCAATTCGTGAGAAAGAAATCAGTTTTTTCTTTCTATCCCTCACAATCAGATCGGTTATGAAAGAAATCAAGAGAAAAGTGGCAACGATAAGAAAGAAAAATAAGATTTTAATGGGCTGTCTAATCAAGTTCATTATATTTCCGGTCACATGTAGAATAAATTGAAAATCCGTTAAATTATATAAGTCTGATATAATTTACTCAAGTTATGCTCAAATATACATATTTTCAATATGAAAAACTTAGCTGAAATAATAAAATCAATAATCAGAGAGAAAGGTCCCATAACATTTGCAAAATTTATGGAGCTTGCACTTTATCATCCCACTTACGGCTACTATTCCTCTGGCAAAACTAATATTGGGAAAGAGGGAGATTTTTATACAAGTTCTAACGTTCACAAGGCTTTTGGGAGTGTAATCGGCAACTTCACAATAAAATCTTTAGATTTAATAGATGAAGAGAGCTTATCTATTGTAGAGCTTGGAGCCGGCAAAGGAACTCTCGCAATTGATGTCTTGAATCACCTTAAAAATAATAGTCCAAAACAATATGACCGAACGACTTACTATCTGATAGAACAAAGCGACCATTCTAGAAATGAATCAAAGAAAGCTCTAAGCAGTCATATAGAGAAAGTTAAGCTATCCTCTTCATTGGCTGAGCTAGATAATGAAAACATTGATGGTGTTGTTATATCCAATGAGCTTATGGATGCGCTGCCTTTCCATAGATTAAAAATATCTAATGGGAAGTTATCTGAGATCTTCATCACCTTAGAAAATGAAGACTTCTTGGAAATAATTGATAAACCCAGCACACCAGAATTAGAAAAATACTTCAGCAGAATAGATGTAGACTTCAGAGGAGACCAGGAGTTTGAAGTTAACCTTAGAGCGGAGAAGATTGTAGAGGAAATTGATAGAGTTTTAAGAAAAGGAACTATAATCACTATAGATTATGGGTATTTAGCTGATGAGCTTTTCAGCCCACAGAGAATGAGGGGAACTTATAAATGTATACATAGGCATGTAATAAATGAGACTCCATATATAAATATTGGACAGCAGGATATTACAGCCCACGTCGACTTTAGCAATCTAATTAGAGCAGGGGAATCACTAAACATCAACAAAGTTATGTACACAACACAGGGACAATTTCTTATAGACTGGGGAATACTGGATCTAATAAGCGGCAGCTTAGAAGAAAACGCTAAACTGAAAGATTCCTCAGCAAAAGAGATACAGGCTATAAAGAATTTATTTCTCCCGGAACTCATGGGAGATAAATTCAAAGTGTTAATTCAGGAAAAGAATCCGAGAAACAAAGCTAAAGACTTCTACCCCCAATCACCCTTTAGAATAAGCTTCAAAGTACTTTAATAGAAGTTTTCTATAACCGTAACAACACCAAAAGAAAACCAACCCTTCACCAGATTGTTAATTTAAATTTCAGAACCACAAATCACTTGACAATTATATTCCGACAGTCTATTATTAGGACTGACCAGTTAGTCCTAATAAAAAAAGAAGGGGCATACAAGTTGAACACAAGCAAAGAGAAAGTAATAGATAGCGCTCAGGAGCTATTTCATCTAAAGGGTTTCCAGAACACATCTATAGACACCATTTTAGAGCACACGGGTGTAACAAAAAGCAACCTGTACTACCATTTTAAATCTAAGGAAGAATTGGGCCTTCTTATACTTGAGAAAAGGATTAGCGAATACGAAAGAAGGTTTTTTTCGGAGACCCTAGAGAATACGTCAATATCTCCAGAGCAAAGACTAAAAAGCTATTACAAGAAAGTAACCGCCTATCATAAAAACTTAAATTGCAGAAATGGATGCCCCTTTGGAAACCTCGCTTTGGAAATGAGCGATATAAACGAGAAATTCAGGCTAAGATTGTCTGAATTCTTTAATCACTGGCAAAGAATCATCGAGCTGTGCATAAAAGAAGGGATAAAACAAAAGCAGTTTCGAAGTGATATATCATCAAAAGCCATCTCTCAGTTGATTATTTCTCATCTGGAGGGGGCGATATTGATGGCGAAAACACACAGATCCACTATTCCGCTGAGTTCGGGAAGCAAAACAATTATGAAATTAATAAAATCAGCATAAAATTCTAGACACTACAAGGAGACATTAAATGTCAGAACATCTTTTTAAAAACGATATATCCAAGGATATGGCGCATCTGAAGGGAATTAACCCTGAACTGCATCAGGTGTGGAGAACCTATCATGACGGAGTATTTAAGGACGGCGCACTCAGCAAGGCGGAAAAGGAGCTCATCGCTGTAGCGGGAGCACATATTACCGGCGATCCATATAGTATAAGATCAAGGGTAAGGAGCGCAAAGAACAGTGGAGCTACTGATGAGCAAATTGTAGAATCAATCTACGTGGCAATGCGTTTTGCTATGGGCGCCCCATTCGCATTCTCAAGTATTGCTTTTGAGGCTCATGATGCGCTTGATAACGATATTCCTTTAACCGACGGGCATTTTTTCAAGAAAAATGTTCTTAAAGAAATAACTGAGTTCCATGAGTGCAGTGGAGACAACTCTACAGCATTTAAGGAATATACAAAGAAAGTCTTTGCTGATGGAGCACTAAAAAAGGATTTTAAGCGCGGTCTAGTAGGACTTGCATGTGCACATATGACAAAATGTCCATACTGTATTAGGGGCTGCGTTAAAGACGCGAGGAGCGCCGGATACTCTAAGGAGCAGATGGCTGAAGCTATAAATGTAGCGATGGTTATGTCTGCAGCGGCATCTTATGCGCATACTAGTTTCGCTATGGAAACGATTGCCGAGCTTAACGAGAAAGAAAAAGCCAGAGTCGAAGGATAAGTAATTATTCCCATTTACACACACTTCCAGTCTTTGTAATTGCCAACAATAATCAATAATATAGGGGGGTTAAAGGTCCCCCTTTCCCTCATTAAGACATATAAATCTAAAAAAGCCTATCCCAGATATTGTTGCACATTAGAAACTTACTCAAAATTCTTTATAATAATTCCTTTATTCTTATAATTTCACAAAGCGCACATGAAAGAAACTAAACAATACAACGATGATACTATAGCAGCTATCGCTACCGCTCAAGGAGACGGTGGAATAGCCGTTATAAGAATCAGTGGCGAAAGAACTCTTGATATTATAAAAAATATATTTTCTAGAGACAGAAAGAATCCTCAACCAGCAGAAATGGAATCGCACCATATGTACCACGGGCATATTCTAGATACTGAATCCAACAAAAGACTAGACGAAGTACTTTGTGTTCAAATGAAATCACCCAATTCCTACACAGGGGAGAATATGGCAGAGATCCACTCTCATGGCGGGCATTTGGTGCCTAAGAAGATATTAGAAATTTTATTCAAATCTGGCGCAAGGCCCGCAAACCCGGGAGAATTCACATTGAGAGCCTACTTAAATGGCAAAATGGACCTTGCGCAGGCAGAAGCAGTCACAGATATAGTAAACGCTCAGACCGAAGAAGGCTTAAAACAAGCAGAATTACAACTCGAAGGGGCTCTTTCGGAGAGAATTGGTCAATATAAAGACCGTTTAGCTGATATTTTAGCAGAAATAGAGGCCCAAGTAGACTTTCCCGAAGAAGATATTGACCACATTACAAAAGATAGGCTAATTGATAGTACAAATGAATTAATAGAGAAAATCGAAATACTGCTAACCACCTACGAAGAAGGAAGAATAATAAAATACGGCATTGCTACAACCATCCTAGGGAAACCCAACGTGGGAAAATCGAGTCTTCTAAACCAGCTTATTAGGAAAGAGAGGGCCATTGTAAGCCCACAACCTGGTACAACTAGGGATTTCATTGAGGAAAGCATAGATATAAGAGGGATAGCCCTCAAATTGACCGACACTGCCGGAATAAGGGCCGCTAAAGATGAAATCGAGGGTCTTGGGGTAGAATTAGCAAAGAAAAAGGCTTTGGAAGCAGAATTGATCATTGCAGTAATAGATTCCAGCAACGATTTAGACAATGACGACTTAGAAGTTTTAGAAAGAATAAAAAACTCTAAGGCAGTAATAGCCCTCAACAAAGCAGATATTCATTCGAAAATAACGGAAAACGACCTAACCGCACATATACACAAAAACAGGATTATAAGAACTTCTGCAAAACTCGGCACGGGAATAGAAGAACTCAAGGACAATATCCTAGAACTACTCATACAAACCAAGAACCTCTCAGAAAGCAACGAAATCATACTTAGCGAACTCAGACATAAACTCGCACTCGAAAGATGCACTCTGAGCCTCAAATCCTTCCTAGATGCAATTCTGACCGGCGAATCACCTGAGTTTTTAGCATTAGATATTAGACTTGCGCTAGATTCCCTAGGAGAGATAACAGGAGAAGTGACCACGGAAGACATACTAGGAAGAATTTTCAGCAAATTCTGCATAGGGAAATAGCAGACCAGAAATGTTTCACGTGAAACATTTACAAATGTGGATAGAATTCCACACTATTGTTAAGAGAACATTAAGGCTATTTCTTCAATAATTCCAGATAGTTAAAGCATTTCGAGGCATTTGTCCACCAAATTTATCCACAATTTGTCCACTTTTCTAAATTTTGTTTAATATCAGGGAGTTGCATAAAACGAGTGTTTGAATCATGCTAAAAAGGTGCTGAACAAAAACTGAAATTATTAATCCCTGAGGACTAATTTATATCCATTTTAGCTTCTGCAAAAGGGCGTTTTGCATTTTTAGAAACAAAGGATGTTCTGTTTTATAGAAATTGCCCTCTATTTCCGAAACAAGTATACAACCAATCAACGAATTAGTAATAAATACGAAATCAGCTTGTTTAATATCCTTTAACAAAAATTTGCCCTCTAATAGTTTTATATTGTAATTTGGCATCAACGCGAAAACTAAGTCACGAGTTGTACCGGCAAGTAGTCCACAGCCCTCAGATGGTGCAAAAAGGGTGTCATCTTTAAACCAAAACAAATTACTTGCACTACACTCTGTCACTTCACCTTTTTCATTAACAAAAAGAGCCTCGTCAAAACCTGAGCTTAAAGCCTCTCTTCTGGCTAGTACATTCTCTAAGTAATTCATCGACTTAATTTTAAGCAACGGAGATTCTGAAATCCTTCTAAACGAATTGACTTTTAGCTTTACAAATTGCTTGGGTTGAACGTATTCTTTAACAATCACAAGCACTTGTGACTTAATAGCTGATTTATAAAAAGCTGAGCCTCCTTCACTTAGTAAACATAGTTTTACATAAGCATCTTCAATTTCAGATTCCGAAATTGCATTTCGAATACGTTCTATGAGGCATTTCTTATTTGGAAATGGCATTTTTAACAAATCAGCCCCTCTTTCCATGCGCTCCATATGCTTATCTAATAAAACAGGCAGGCTTGATTTGCACCTGAAGGTCTCAAAGACCCCCTCGCCATAAAACAAGGACCTTAGAGGGAGTGTATTTTCAACTCTATTGCCATCGATAAATAGATAATCTTTCATAATGAATTATTAAATATACAATGATATTGGGGAGTTAACTTCATATGTTATATAGTTCCATAGCTTTTGTAATTGCTTGTGATTTAAGCAATGTCTCCTCAAACTCTTTGTGTGGATCAGAATCCCACACAATACCGCCTCCTACGAAAAAAGTGGCTTTCCCTAATTGTACAGTCATTATTCTAATCGCAACACTTAGTGTGAAATCACCGTTTGGGTAAAATATACCTATTGTTCCGCAGTAAGGACCTCTAAAATGCGGTTCAAGCTCATCAATTACCTCCAAGGTCCTCCGTTTAGGAGCGCCGGTGACTGAACCCGGCGGGAAAACTTGTCTAAGTATCTGAGATACTTTCATATTTTCATCAACTCGCGATTCAACTTCAGAAACCATTTGGTGAAGAGTAGAGTAAGTTTCGACCTCAAAAAGCTTATTAACCTTAACCGATCCAGGCTTAGAAACCCTTCCCAGATCATTTCTCATCAGATCAACAATCATAAGGTTCTCGGCCCTTTCCTTTTCACTGCTGATCAACTTAGCCTTCAATATAGCATCAATTTCATCCGTTTTTCCTCTCTTTATAGTCCCCTTAATAGGATCCGTGGTTAGTTTATTACCGCTTTTTCGTAAAAACAATTCCATGGAACCGCTTAGCAGCTGAAAATCCCCAAAATCGAGATAACTGCCAAATGGTACAGGCTGAACAGTGTAGAATTTTAAAAAGTATTCCAAGGGATCAAGATTTAATTGAGCTATTATTCTTTGTGATAGATTTACCTGATATACATCACCTTGCTCAATATAAGCTTTTCCCTTTCTTACCATATTCATATATTGGTATGTAGACATATTCGGACATGCGTGAAGCGCTGATTTGATTGATGCATCTGAAACTGATTTTTCATTTGTTACAGGCACTTGCAACTGAGATACTATATCTTCATAGTCACCTAAGAGAAGGTCATTTGGGTTATACAATAAGAAGTTAACATCCGGGAACTTATCGCCTTCCTTGTGGCGTGAGGGGCAAAAACCTTCCATCGTGTGCTGAGAATATTCATACCCGATATACCCCACAGCAACGTACCCTTGGGTGAGATAACCATCTAATAGTTCTAGAGGATCAGCATTAATCAGATTGGTGCAACCGTGAGATTTGATTGTCACTTCGTGACCGATGGAAGAGAAAACAATTTCAGGTTGTTTAAAAGCTAAATAAGAAGGGGCTGCTTTGTTATTGCCAAGCCAACCATTTCCCGAATCCAAGAGTAAAGAAGTATATTTTTCAGAAACGTTCATTTCGTAGAAAAGCTTAACTTTATTAATGATATTTACAATAAGTAAGGCCTGTAATCAGATCTATAGAATTTAGACTAGAAGAATATGTCAGTATTTCAAAAAGCAATTATTGCCAAAACAGCTTTTGATCAACAAGAAGATTATATGCTTGCTAAACCACTTTGTTCATTGGATATTTCAGTCCTGAGGTTTGCTGTCCATTTCAACAGATTCTCTTAAGATAACCGAGATATCTTTAATCTCTATTTTCTCGTTACCGGCTTGCTTAGCAGCGTCTTCAAACATGGTATCACAGAAATAACAGGCTACTGCAACAGTGTCAGGATTCTTAGACTCCACCTCTTCAAACCTGTTCCAGTTAACCCTTGGGGCTTCTTCCTCCATCCAGATCTTACCTCCGCCAGCGCCACAGCAGAAGCTCTTTTCTCGGTTCCTATCAAGCTCTATAAGGTTTAAGCCGGGGATGGATTTCAAGACCTTACGCGGAGCATCGAAAACGCGGTTATAACGCCCCAAATAACATGGATCATGATAAACTACATCTTCATTTATCTCTTTTGTAGGCTTGAGTTTTCCTTGCTCAACCAACTCACTTAGGAGCTGAGTGTGGTTAATTACTTCAAAATCACCTCCAAACTGCGGGTACTCGTTCTTAATAGTATTGAAGCAGTGCGGGCAGTTTGCAATAACTTTTTTAACCTTAAGGTTGTTTAAGTTTTCAATGTTTTCAGTAGCTAACATCTGATAAAGGGCTTCTTCTCCCAATCTTCTTGCGGGGTCTCCGGTACATTTTTCCTTAGGCCCAAGTACTGCGAACTTAACACCTGCTTGCTGTAAAAGACTTACTACCGATTGTGCGATATTCTGTCCCCTAGGGTCATATCCACCGTAACATCCCATCCAGTATACAAAATCAAACTCTGTAGCGACCTCAACCCCATCTTCACCAAATACATTTAAACCTTCAACCCCTGACACCCATTTTGCACGGTCTGATTCGCTGAATCCCCAGGGATTACCGTGGGTTTGGAGTTTCTGTAAGGTTTTAGCTGCGGGGCCTGTGATTCGGCCTTCTAATGTGAGAAAACGTCTCATTTCCATAATCTTGCCCATCTGGTCGATAAAGAGCGGGCACTGCTCAACACAGGCATTACAGCTTGTACAAGCCCATAGTTCCTCTTCTGTTACCCACTCAGGCCCCGGAATATCTTGGAGCTCAGCCCCATTTGCCGCGTCGCCATTTAAATAAGCCGTCCCCTCACTAGAAGCGTAATGTCTTAGCTTTACTACAATTTCTCTTGGAGAAAGAGGTTTATCAGTATGCCATGCAGGGCAGTTATCCGTACATCTGCCGCATTCTGTGCATGTGTAGGCGTCTAAAATGTCTTTCCATGTAAAATCTTCGAGCTTACCCGCACCGAAATGATCTATATCATCCGGAACATTTTCAAAATCTATAGGGTTTAATGCACCTCTGTGGTTCAAATTCTGGAAAAAGACATTTGGAATTGCAGTAAATACATGGCTGTGTTTAGAGTAAGGAAGATAATTTAAGAATCCTAATACAATAAATACATGAAACCACCAGAAGAATGCATTTGAGAAAATTAATCCGTTCTCACTCATCCCATTAAAGAATAGAGATGCAAATACGCTTGATACAGGCTGCCACGCGGGCTCGCCATTGCCCATGGCTATTGCAGATCCACTTACTCCAAAGGCTGTAATCATAAGACCAAAAATCAGACCCAATACCACTACAGCATCAAGCCCGTTTACTTCTCTTCTTTTAGCAATTGTAGTTCTATTGATAATTCCCATTATAATTGCAATTAAAACCAGGAGCTGAACTATGTCCAATATAAATTCATATACACTATGCGCTTCTCCAGGAATGAGTCTGAAACCCGAGAAGATGCCGCCTACCAGCAATTCTATAGTTCCGATTGTAATAATCAGGAAACCCCAGAAAATCATAAAATGGGCTACACCGGCAAAAGTATAATTTTTAACGAGTCTTTTTTGGCCGAACACATATATGATCACCTTCTTGATCCTCTCCGGGATGTTATCAAAGCGCATCTCGTATTTACCGATACGAAGAACCTTGATAAGTGTATATATGTTGTAAAGGAAAAACCCGAAGGCGCAGATTATCAATATCGCCATAATAATAGGTTTCATAAAATGCCTCCTAAATCAGCCAATAGTCTTTTTTTATTATACCGGAACAACCAATATCTTAATCAATAAGCAATATATTAGTCAATATAAATAAGCCTAATATTTGAGTGTTTTTCAATCTTTCACGCTATAAAAGAGATTACATTATCATTATCAATGATATGCATGTTACATATCTTATATTGTCTATATATTCTTATTTGGAAGCTATCTACCGTTATTGCATTTAGAGTATCTTTATATAAAATGCATGGGATATTATAATGGCAAAAGAAATAAAACATATATTGGCTTTACCATTTGAAGACTTTTTTTCTGGCCTTGAGAGCTGCCTTTCAAAAATGTCTTATTTCAACCTACTGATCATGATACTATCTTTTGCAATATCATGGTGGGTATACGTACCATTACACGAGCTTGGCCACGCTTTTGGTTGCATTCTTGGTGGGGGAGCGGTAAGTGAGCTTCAAATTAGCCCGATGTATGGAGCCGCATTTCTTAAAGAGATATTTCCGTTTGTTTCTGTCGGTTCTGAGTATGCAGGACAGCTGACTGGGTTTGATACAAAAGGCAGCGACCTAATTTATCTTCTCACAGATTTCTTTCCATTTCTATTAACTATCTTTATAGGGGTTCCATTACTCAGATCTGCTAGCGGTTCAAGGCCCCTTTCTGCTGCAATTAAATTAGGCTTCGGGCTGCCTATAGCATTTGCACCGTTTATTTCATTCTCGGGGGATTACTATGAAATGGGATCTATTATAGTCTCTCGTATTGCGGACTTCCTTTCTTCAACTTCCCAATTCACCATATGGAGAAGCGATGATGTTTTTAAATTGGCTGGCGAAATATTTTTTAGCACAAACCCTTACTCTTATATAGATGTCGTAGGAGTTATTCTATCTTTTCTTCTCGGAATAATTTTAATCTATGCAACATATATGCTGGGTGTGCTGTGGAGCAGCATTATACTCAACCCGAAGAATAAATCCTCTAAGTAAAGAGATGGGGACTATCTCTTTTGTTTTGGTTTTTTCTTTCTGTAAACAGCATTTTGCTGAGGGGGTTTTTCAGGCTCAACTTTCTTCACTTTTTCTCTATTCCTCATAAAGAAGAGATAAGCTCCGATTAAAAATGGCTCAAAGCGAACAACCATATTGTCCACGAAGCCCCAGAGAAATTCCCAGAAAATCTGAGTGACGCGGCTTGGCTCTTCATAACCATGAATTACAAGAATCTGAGTAAGCTTCTCCCCTTCAAGACTAAAAACAAAAAGGAAATGAACAAAAACTAAAATAACTAACGCTTCAAGGTATATCCATTTTGATTTAATAAAAGGATAAAAAGTTGCCATTATAGCTAACGAAAGAGGCACATTAAACGCATAGTTTGAAGTTGGTATATCGATTATAGTTTGAACAACTTGAGATAAACCGGTATTAGCAGGAATTAAACCTACAGAAATAATGTCTTTATTTCTGACGATTTCAGCTATTTCTAAATCTTTAACTATAGAGATAAAATAAGAGGCTATTTTTGCAATAACCATACCGTAATAGCTATTTATGATAAATAACCAAGATATAAGAAAAACAATAAAAGAAACGACAAAGATAACAGTCGCTTTAATAATTATACTTTTAAGCTTATGCCGGCTGTTGTTTTGATTGTCCATGACTTATATAAGTTAAATAGAGCACGAAGGTTCCTAGAGCAACTGCTATCATAACCCCCTGTGCTACATATATGTGAATTAAATCGAACAGGTCTCTATGATAAACCCCTGCATAAGCGAGGGCTACAATTCTGATCAAATTTAAAACCTGTATAACAAGAAAGCCGGCTACAAATCCAATCAGCCTATTTTTCCATGTGGCAGGGAAAGTTAAAACGGCTACGGTGTAAATCATAACTGCCTCAAGACCATTGCACCCAAACTCAACATCCAGTGAAATTGAGGGGAGATTGATTAAAGAGCCGCTGTATGTAGATGTTACTCCGATAAGACCCAAAATCTTTGCAGTTAGAATGACTATTGCATTTGAATAGCCGCCGTTAATATCCAAAACTTCCTGAACCGGTTTTAGCCCAATCAGGAGAAAAAAGACACCCATTAGCACTACATAAGTCACCACGAAGCGAATAATGCTAAGTGATTCTGATTTTTTTTCTACTTTCACATCTTTATTATTTTCAGTCATTTATTACCTACAATCATAGATTTAAGTTATGTAACCCGCCGGAGGATTAATTTAATTGGATAAAAATATACCATGGATTTAAAAAATTAGCAGAGTATACAGCTCAGTAACATTATTTTTCATCTGCTGGGGAGTGTAACGCTCATTTCCCATGTTGTTTAGTCTCTCAATTCCCGGTAGGTGGATTTGAGGGAACTCTAAATACCCTTTAACAGCTGCAGAGCTTATCTTCTTTTAAAGTTTCGTAACCTTCTCTAATTAGAAAAGCTACTATTACTAAACCGACAACGGGGTCGGACCACCAGAACCCGAAAAGGTAGTTAAGCCCAAGCCCGATAAGTAGCGCAAACGATAAATACAAACAGGCGAGAGTCTGCTTTGAATCCGCAACCAGGCTTCTGCTCCCTATGGATTTTCCTATACGATATTTAAGATAAAACAGGATCGGCATTACAATGATTGAGGCAATCGCTATTATTATCCCGATTAAGCTTGGTTCGGAATGCTCACGGAGAATAAGTTTCTTTAAAGATTCGAATAAAATATAAGCTCCGAGCATGAAAAAAGAATATGCAACAAGTTTAGCCGCCTTAGCTTCTATTTTTTCTTCCTCCTCCATAGTAAGATTTCCGTGCGCACGGAAACGCCAGATCATTATCCCGCCCGATAGCGACTCGACGAAACTATCAGCACCGAAACCCACAAGAGCGATGCTTCCGAAAAGGTAACCGACAAATATAGATATAATTCCTTCCAAAAGATTGTATGCAACAGTAAACACAGATAAATAAAACGCTTTTTTGTACAATTTTTTTGTATCTCTCATGAACTCGGCTATAACGTTGCCCCCCTCGCAGTATCAAACCCGCACAATTTCGATCACCTTTTATTTACAAATATATTCAATCTATCGTCAACAAACTATTTTCCATGAAGCTGAAATAACCAGCTTTCCCGACGATTATATGGTCTAATATTCTAATATCCAGTACGGAAGCAGCGTCTGCAATTTCCTTTGTAAGAAGTTTATCCTCCTTAGATGGCAGAGGATTACCGCTTGGATGATTGTGCACGAGTATTATTCCTGAGGCATGATGAGAGAGAGCTGATTCAACAATGCGTCTTGGATAGACCGCAACATTATCCAACGTACCCTCTTGTAACAGAGCATAGTCTATGACTTCATTTTTTACGTTAATGTAAATAACCATGAAAGCTTCATTGGGCAGGCCGGAAAGCTTAACCCTGGAGAAGTTAATAACAGCTTCCGGTGAAGACAGGACATCCTGTTCTTTCATGTTCTCAGAAAGATAGTTGCAATACATTTCCTTTACAAGACGAATTAATGAAGCAGACATTGAGCCCACACCATTTAACTTCTCAAGCTCCCCCTGGTCTGCGTCTAATACGCCCGGCAAACTACCAAATTTGTTAATGAGTTTTTTTGCAACAGGTTTTACATCTCTTCGTGGAATTGAAAAAGTAAGCAGAAGCTCAAGAAGCTCATAATCATGCATTCCCTCTGCTCCAGTCTTTTGAAACCGCTCTCTTAATCTTTTTCTATGGTTGATATAGTGAGGTGTATCTGACATATCGTTGGTGAAGTTATTTTAACCTCATAACACAATAACACAAATTTTAAAATTGTGTTAATCAAATAAATAACAGATACATGCAAATAATGCTGTTATGCTGTAATCAAAACTTAGTCAGATCGTTAATTAGAGAGAGTGCAAGTAAATTCATCTCTTTTAAAATAATTTAGTAGATATGGGAAATAACACTCGTTAAATTATGGGTTAATTTGGATATTAGGTTCTATTTAAAGATAGATTAGAGCTTTGTAGACTTGACTGATATCGACTAATCAGGCTTATTACAGATGTAGATTAAAGTTGTAATATATTGGGTATTTATGTGTCCGACTTTGCCCTAATATAACATTGAGAAATCATTTATTATGTAGGTAATACTTGTATGTATACATATTAGTGTATAATACACGTATAAAATTTAGAACCTGGGCTACCTTTCCTCAAGTTCATTAAAAACAAAAAGCGGGTCACCCTTTAAGGGGAGCCCGCTTTTTTCGTTTGTATATTTTTAATTTCAATTTTGATTACATCGATTACATCATTCCGCCCATTCCACCCATGTTCGGTATTCCACCACCACCGCCTCCTCCTCCAGCGCCTTCAGGCTCTGGTTTTTCAGCGATGAGGCATTCAGTGGTTAGAAGCAGTCCAGCAAC
>JBBDIN010000111.1:0-17447 GCA_040880385.1 Thermodesulfobacteriota bacterium
CTACTAAGAATTTCAAACATTGCACAAACCGGGCTTGCAAAAGTTATCTCCCCGGTGCACACGGTTCAAGACGGGGATATGGTGATATCAGTTTCAGCGGGAGAGAGGAAAGAGGATGTAAACTTGGTAGGAATTATAGCAGCCGAGCTCACACAAAAGGCAATAATAAGAGCAGTTGAGCAGTCTAGAAGCTTAGGCGGTATTCCATGTTCAAAAGAACTAAGTGTAAATAAAGCTAACCAAGATCAATAGCTCCACCCTGCATCGGGAACTTTCTCATTCTTATGCCAAGCACTATTCCGATACCAATCATTGCAGTCAAAGTAGAGGATCCGCCGTAGCTAAAGATCAAGAGCGGCACTCCCGTAACCGGAAGAAGACCTATTACCATCCCCACATTAACCACTACATGCCAGAAAAACATTGCAGCTACACCAAAGCAGACAAGCATAGAGAATTTGTCTTTCGCTCGGCTTGAGGTATCGAGCATCCAAAGAATTATTGTAAAGTAAAGAAGCAGAACAAATATACTGCCCAAAAACCCCCACTCTTCAGCTAAAACAGAAAAAGCAAAATCAGTCTGCTGAGCAGGAATAAAACGAAGCTGGGTCTGTGAGCCCGATCTTAACCCTTTACCCGTTACACCACCTGAGCCGATGGCTATTTGAGACTGAATTGAATTGTATCCAGCGTTTAGGGGATCACTCGAAGGATTGATAAATGTTCTTATTCTATCTTTCTGATAAGGTTTTAGAGAATAGTGCCAGGAATAAAAAGATACCCCCAGAACTACTATTAGGATAAATGCAACAGACCACTTTTTTACACCCATAAATAGAACCATACTCCCCGCAATTAACAATATCGTTACAGCAGTGCCCAAATCTGGTTGCAAAAGTACTAATGAAAGCGGTACAGCAACCAATATTGCCGGTTTTATAAGATCGAGGAACCCATAGGGAGTAGCCTGATAATCATCATCGTAAAATTTTGCTAGAATAATTATAACGGCAATCTTTACTAGTTCTGACGGCTGTATTGTGGCGATTGAAGCAATATCTATCCAGCTCTTTGAGCCAGCAACTTCTTTTCCAAATACTAGTACAAACAACAGGAGTAATAATGAGAACCCGTAGATATATATTGCATATCGATTAAGGAGTTTATAATTTAAGAACGACACAAAAGCTAAAGCAACAATGCCTATACCTACCCAGACAAACTGTTTCTTAAAAGAAACAAGACCCGTTTCATAAGAAGCGCTGTATAAGTTCAAAAGGGATATAGCAGAAAAAGCGAGAGTCATTAAAAAAAGAAACCAACCAAAATTTTTAAGGAGCCTTCTATCAAACATTATCATCGGCTTCTCTTTGCTCTTTTAACTTTTTATAAACCTCAAGAATCTTTTTAGCAATAGGCGCAGCCACTGCTCCGCCACTCCCCCCATGTTCAATCAAAACAGTTACCGCTATTTCAGGAGCTTCCGCAGGAGCATAAGAAGTAAACCACGCGTGGTCCATGTGTTTTTTCTTATCGCTCTTGCTATCTAGTGACACGACCTGCGCAGTCCCGGTTTTTCCGGCAACTGTCATATCTTTTAGTCGTGCGCCACTTCCAGTGCCCCCCGGGTCATTTACAACTCCTACCATTGCGTCTTTCACTAAGTCAAGCATTCTCTTTTGCACAGGGATATTGCTATTTACTATTGCAGTATGCTTGAATTTCTCTTCCCCATTATAAGAAACTATCTCTTTAACAAGTGCGGGCTTTAATAATTTCCCGTTATTTGCCACAGCAGCCGTCATCATTGCTACCTGAAGCGGCGTTACACTTACATAACCCTGCCCTATAGAAGAAAGAATTGTTTCCCCCTTATACCAGGGCTTATTAAAGCGTTTCTGCTTCCACTCCCTGCTTGGAGATATCCCAGCTCTCTCTTCAATACCTAAATCTGTTGTAGATCCGTATCCAAAAGCACTCATATACTTACTAAGATTATTTATTCCCATCATTTCTGCAATCTTATAGAAATAGACATCACAAGACTTAACAATAGCGCTTCTCAGATTCACCCAACCGTGCCCTCCCCTTTTCCAGCACCTAAAGGTACTATTGCCGGACTTATAATATCCCGGGCAATAAACATACTCTTCCTCATTAATAAACCCCTCATTGAGCGCTGCAACACTTGGCACCATTTTAAAAACAGACCCCGGAGCATAAAGGCCTTGTGTAGCTCGATTGAGTAGGGGTGAGGATTTGTCATTTATAAGATTAGACCAGGTCTTTGAATCTATTCCCTTTATGAAATCTGCCGGGTCAAAAGAGGGTTTACTGGCAAGCGCCAGGACCTGACCGGTGTTTACGTCCACTGCAACTATTGCTCCGGCCTCTTCACCCAAAATTTCTTCAGCTGCCCGTTGAAGCTCAATATCTATTGTTAGGCGAACATCGTTACCCGGTACACTCTTCTTATTCTGAAGATCTTCGAGAAACAAATTAGATACAACTTCTCTACCCAGAGCATCCGTTACGTTTTGCTTATAGCCGTCATCACCCCTTAGTGAGCTTTCCCATCCTTTTTCAACCCCTGTTTTCCCAACTAGATCATTGCTATTTATTTTGGAGTTATTTTCAAGCTCAGCGACACTTACCTTACCTATATATCCTAGGAAAGAGGCCCCCAAAACGCCGTGAGGATATTGCCTAAGATTATTTATTTCAATTATGACTCCAGGCAGTGAGCTTCTCCTTGCTTCAAGATATGCCAACTGATCACGGTTAATATCTTTAGTAATTAAGAGGGGTTTAAAACTTTTCTTTTTTAATGCTGAATTTATGTCTTTTTCAATCTGGTTGGTATCGAGGTTTAAAATTTGAGAAAGGGAGACGCTTAAAGAGGGAACATCTTTAACATCCTTGGGTATTACATAAATATCAAAAGATGTCCTGTTTATAACTAATTCTTTTCCATACCTGTCGAGTATTCTTCCTCTAGGCGCCGGAATCCTTTCAACCCTAATATGGTTTTCCAGGGAGAATTTTGCAAACTCCTCTCCCCTTAGTACCTGTAGGTACCAAAGCCTTGAACCTAGGACCAAGAAAGCAAGCCCCAGTATCACGGTTACTATAAACAGTCTATTTCTGAAATCTTGCATTTATCCTATGTATCATCCAAAAAATTGGAATACCAAACAATGCATTAACTATACCTTGAATCAAGATGTACTTTGCCGTTATATCACCACTATCACCTTTCTTTATTTTAATGATTGTTAGAATAAAAATCCATGTAAAAATCGTTGCCAAGAAAATAACAAGTCCTTGCACTAGGGCTTTTCTTAAATAAACATGGTTTGATCCGCTGCGGACTAATAGATAAGCGCTTAATCTTGAGATAGTAAATGTCCCGGGCAAATTCCCCGAAAGCACATCCATCATGTATCCATTGCCAAGAGTTAAAAAGAACCCACCTCTTACTTCTGAGAAGATTGCTAGGAACACTATCAGTATTAGATTTAGATCCGGGTAGTAGTAGTTAAGATTATGCGGAGACAGAAGCGTGGTTTGTATAGTAATAAAAACTACTGACAATAGCACTAAAAATATTATGGATAAGTACTTATTCATTTAACACAATATTATTATTAGTTTTAAGAATTATAACAACCTCTTCAAGCGAATCTAAATCAACAAATGGAGATACTTGAGCACTTAGAAAATTCCCTTTTGTTTCAATATCTAAGACCGTGCCTATTATTACACCTTTGGGGAAAAACCCCTCTTTACCCGATGATATCACCTTGTCCCCTTTGCTTACGTCAGAGTTTTGCTCTATATACTCCATTACACACCCACTGCCTGTCCCCTTGACGATGCCCCTAACCCTAGTTCTGTGAATAAAAGCGTCAACAGCACTTATCGGATCGGTTATCAAAAGCACCTCTGAGCTTCTATCACCCACCGTAAGAACTCTCCCAACAATACCCTCTGATGATGCAACGGGCATCCCTTGGGATATTCCATCATGACTGCCCCTATCGACTATAATGACTTCTGAGCGCAGCAGTGAAGGGCTACCCCCAATAACATTGGCAGAAACTATTGGGTAGGAAGGTATTTCTTTAAAATCTAAAAGTTTCTTAAGGCGCTGGTTCTGAATTCCATCTTCAGCTAACTCAAACTTTTCCACCCTAAGTTTTTGAATATCTTCATGTAATCTAATATTCTCCTGTCTAACATTTACGAGATCCATATAATCTTGCCATGTGGTTATCACTTTATCTGAAACTATATATATAACTTTTTGAGGATAATAAGTAACGGTAAGTACAACCTTAGATATAAAATTCTGACCACTCTTCTCTCTTAGATTGAGCGAATAGAGTTGTAAAGATACAAAGAATAGAAGGATAGTTATTAAAACTGCTCGGTTCTTTAAAAATCTCATTGATACATGTTAAATCGCTTTTGACATACCTAAAGAAATATGTGCTGCTAAGAAGATTACATACTTACTTCTCTTAGGAGGTCTAGCTCATCAAGAGCTTTTCCTGATCCTAACACAACGCAAGTTAGAGGATCATCTGCTTTTGTAACAGGAAGACCCGTTTCTTCCATTATTAATTCATCCAGGTTTCCTAATAGTGCTCCCCCTCCTGTAAGCACAATACCATTGTCTACAATATCAGCAGCTAGCTCAGGTGGTGTTCTTTCCAGGGTCTGCTTGATGGCTTCAATTATTAAGCTCACCGGCTCAGTAAGCGCTTCCCTGACTTCTTCAGATGTTATTTCAATTGTTCTGGGAATCCCGGCTCTTAAATCGCGCCCTTTCACGTTCATAGAACCTATTTCACCATTGCCTAGCACTTTACCAAGATTCTTTTTAATATTTTCAGCAGTTCGCTCGCCAATTAGCATGTTGTAGTTTCTTTTCACATATTGAAGTATAGCCTCGTCAAGCTTATCTCCGCCGACTTTAATTGATTTGCTTACAACAATCCCGGCAAGTGATATCACAGCAACACCTGTGGTTCCGCCTCCAATATCTACAACCATATTCCCTGCAGGTTCAGTCACAGGCATACCGGCTCCAATAGCAGCCGACATGGTTTCTTCAATTAGATATACCTCTCTAGCTCCGGCAGCTTCAGCAGATTCTTTTACAGCTCTTTTTTCTACCTCTGTGATACCAATGGGAACAGATACAATAATTCTTGGCCTAACAAAACTTTTTCTATTATTATGGGTTTTACGAATAAAGTATTCCAACATCTTCTGAGCTACATCAAAATCCGCTATGACACCGTCTCTTAAGGGCCTAATTGCTTTAATAGAGCCCGGTGTACGGCCTACCATATTTTTAGCTTCCGTTCCAACAGCAAGTATCTTTTTAGTGCCTCTCATATCCTCCTGTACTGCCACCACAGAAGGCTCATTTGCAACAATGCCTTTACCCCTAACGTAAACAAGAGTATTTGCGGTTCCCAAATCGACAGCAAGATCGTTTGAAAACCATCCCAGGATTGCATCCAATATCATTTCAACACCCTCCTACCCTCGAATATGCACAACCCCGCATATCTTGGCGTAGATATTATAATAATCTATTATTTTTTGATTCCCAACCAAAAATTACTACTTATCTAAAAAACCATTGCCCAGAGTTGATACTATAATTGAGAGTGAAATAAAATCAAGCAGTTTACCCAGTATTTTCAACTGTTAGCGGTGTTTTCTTGGAATTTAAATGACCCTTTGTAAAACGGGAGCTCAGCAACTTCTGCACGAATTTCTGAGTTGTCAGCTAACTTGATTGACACTTTTGTGCCTGGGTCATTAAATTCCCTTCTAATATATCCAAGACAAAGCGGTTTATTGAACTCCGCTGAGAATGTGCTGCTCGTAATTCGGCCGATCTTGCGCTCCCCATCAAAAATTTCATCTCCAATCTTAGGCACAAGCTCCCCATCACACTCAAAACCCATTAAATGCCAATTAACATGGCCTCTCCACTTGATCCTTGCAACTACTTCTTGACCTACGTAGCATCCCTTCTCAAAATCAAGCGCATTCCATAGACCGGCTTCAATAGGGATATTATTTTCATCCATATCTATATTGTAAATGGGTAGCCCGGCTTCAATTCTGAGAATATCCAGAGCATCGTACCCAACTGTTTTAATATTTAACTCCTGTCCTTTCTTTAATAACTCTTCCCATAAATTTGGAAGTGCTTTGTTTTCAATATATAAATCAAATCCTTCCTCGCCAGTACGGTTGACGCACGCTATCATAAGCTCTGATGCCATAAACTCTTTTTGAATAAAGTTAAGTTCCTCCATTTGGGGGATTCCTTCTTCAAATAACATCTCTAAAAGTTTGCGCGCTTGTGGGCCTTGAATGGATATTAAACCGGTAGTTTCTGAGAGATCATCAATGCTGGCTTTATAAGAGAGTCTGAATTTTGTTAGTAGTTCTAAAACTTTTTGATTCAACCCAGGCTCAAGATCAAGAAGAATAAACTCTTTATCTTTATAGACTTTCATGTCGGAAATCATTCTGCCCTTTACGGTGAGGATTGTGGCATAGACACCCTGCCCTTCTTCTAATTTAATAACGTCGTTGGACAGCATGCCCTGAAGGAATTTCAAATGGTCTTTCCCGCTTAATCTAAGTTTTCCTCTAGATGACAGATCTATAATTCCTACATTCTCTCTTACGGCTTTGTACTCTGATAATTTGTCACCATAATCAGCCGGCACTGTCCATCCCGAAGAATCCTGCAAATTTGCGCCTAATGACTTATGGGCTTTATTTAAAGGTAATTGCTTCATAGAGTTAACTCCTCATAATAATAGGTAGAGAGTATAACTCTTAAAGAGAGTCCTCACCAGCTTAATATCATGGGCTGATTGGGGTTTGAATCTTTATCAGTTATTTTGTTATCTAAATGCTTATATGATAGGGATTTCATAATAGTGCAGCTTGAAAAACTTTATCTAAAATGTAGTATAAATCGGAATTAATATTAAAAGGAAAAAAGATGACTAACATATCAGAACTCAAAGATAGACATAAAGTAGTGATAATGGGATCAGGCCCTGCAGGACTTACGGCGGCGCTATACACCGCAAGAGCAAACCTTGAGCCGATTATTTTTGAGGGGCTTGAAGCAGGCGGACAGCTAACACTAACTACAGATGTTGAGAACTATCCGGGGTTCCCTGACGGAGTTATGGGACCGGATCTGATGAACGCAATGAGGGCTCAGGCTCAGAGATTTGGCGCAAAGTCGGTAATGGCTGAAATTACGGCGGTCGACTTTTCTTCAAGACCTTTTAAGATCACAGCAGGCGATACTGTTATAGAAGCAGACACTTTTATTATTTCCTCTGGAGCATCTGCAAGAATGCTTGGTCTGGAATCGGAGAAACTACTGTTAGGATACGGCGTGTCCACTTGCGCCACATGTGACGGTTTCTTTTTTAAGGATAAAGAGCTTCTCGTAATAGGAGGCGGAGACAGCGCAGTCGAGGAAGCTGTATTCCTCACAAAATTTGCCAGCAAGGTAAACATAGTCCACAGAAGAGATCAGTTAAGAGCATCTAAAATTGTACAAGACAGAGCGTTTAAAAATGAGAAGCTGGATTTCATCTGGAATTCGGAAGTTCTAGAGATTCTTGGGAGTAAGGAAGATGGAGTAACAGGGGCCAGACTCAAGAACACGAAAACCGGAGAAGAGACAGTAAAAGAAGCTCAGGGAGTATTTGTAGCCATAGGCCACAACCCTAATACCGAGCTATTTAAAGGGCAGCTCGACATGGATGACGTTGGATACTTAATAACAAAGAGCGGCTCAACCCAAACCAATGTGCCGGGAGTTTTCGCAGCGGGTGACGTGCAAGACAACATTTATCGCCAAGCTATTACGGCTGCAGGAAGCGGATGTATGTCTGCAATAGATGCAGAAAGATTTTTAGAAGAACAAGGCAAGTAAAGTCTTAATCATATAGCCAATTACATGGTGAACAATTCCCAAGAAGATAATTCTTTAAACGAATCATCTTTGAAATCCGGAGGCCCAGTATCTAACTTGATGCTTTTAATATCCGGCGGGCTCCTTTTTGTCAGTTTTTCTCTACTAACCTATATCTCATCTGACTTTGCGGCTAACATTCCACAAATCCAAAGACCTGTTCTCCTTCTCGTAGGCATTCTGGTCTTCGCAGGCATCGTCTTTTTATTCACAGTTTTCAAAATGCCCCGAGCCGAGCTTCTAAGAAATCAGCTTATCTTGGTAATTGCAATTGGAATTGTTTTGAGAGTCTTGATGCTATTTACAGCGCCAATTCTTGAAGATGACTATTTCAGATATCTATGGGACGGGGCTGTAACCGCTAACGGTATAAACCCTTACAAATACTCTCCCGAAGAAGTACTACAGGAAAAAGATGTGCCGCTAGAGCTAAAAGAGTTGGCAGAAGAATCTGGGGATATAATCCACGGCATAAATCACCCGGAGGTAAGGACTATTTATCCTCCGGTAGCTCAGGCATTTTTTGCCGTATCTTACTGGCTTGATTCCTGGAGCTTAACTGCATGGAAGTTGATATTGATAGTAATCGATCTAGCTACGCTTTCACTAATTTTTAATGCGCTGGGTATGTTAAAACTCCCAAATTCTCTTTTGATTATATATTGGTGGAACCCTCTTTTATTAAAAGAGATATTCAATTCAGGTCACATGGACGTTCTGGTCTTTCCGTTCGTACTTAGCTCGCTTATAATGGCAACACAAAATAAACACTTAAGGTCAACTTTTAGTCTGATTATAGGGTTAGGAATAAAGCTTTGGCCGGCCTTTTTATTACCCATAATAATCCGGCCTCTACTATCCAAGCCAAAACAACTGCTGTCAGTTCTGGTTTTAGCGGCTGTATGTATAGGTGTTTTATTTTTACCTATATATTACTCAGGCCTAGACGACAGCACTGGTTTTATCGCCTACGGGCAAAGCTGGCAGAACAATGATTCGGTTTTTAGGATTTTAGTTTACCTATCTGAGCTAGGGCTGGATTTATTAGGTTATCAAACCTTTCATAAATACAGTGTTGCAAGATATATTGTAGTGGCTCTTCTTGGCCTTTGGATATTGTTTGTAACATTTGGAAAAACTTTTAAGGGCCAAGATTTATTTTCTAAGAGTTTATTTATTGTTGCCTTTGCTTTTCTTGTAAGCCCTACTCAGTTCCCGTGGTATTACACCTGGTTAATTCCCTTGCTAGCTATTAAGCCTAGATTCTCCCTTCTTTTATTGACTGTGCTGCTACCCCTTTATTACTTGCGGTACTATTTTGAACCACGGGGCCAACTTGAGATATTTACGAACGTAATTATATGGATTGAATTTGTTCCTATATGGGCACTGCTTCTTTGGGAATGGAGAAAGGAGTATAATCTCAAAGTTCATTCTAAGTTATCTTTTCTAGCAATTCTGGCAAAACTTTTTTAGCCGCCTCTCTACCAATTTCTACAATCGCCTTACCGTTATGAAAATCCATAACTTTGATATGGGAAAGTGGAGGACTAATCACTATGTCAGGCGGACGTTCTTTAAATTTATATTCAGTAATTTTTCTTTGAGCTAAGATCGAGCTTCTCTGTACAACTTCGACAATCGAAGGGGGTTTGCCATTATTAAAAGTTTGATTACCGGACAGATCACTTAGCAAATCTACCGCTACAATAAAATCGGCCCCAAGATCACGCGCGGCCTGGTCTGGTACTGATTCCAGCACCCCTCCATCTACTAAGAGTTTGCCTTCAAAAAGAACAGGCTTAAAAAGACCGGGAATAGAGGTGCTCGCTCTTACTGCTCTTTTTAAATTGCCCTCTGTAAAAGTTACGACCTCACCACTATTTAAATCTATGCAAACAGCGGCAAATGGCTTTTTTAAATCCTCTATATTTTCGATATGTATATATTCATCTATTAACTTCCCAAGAAATTTGCCGCTAAACAGCCCTCCTTGTGGCCATGTGGGGCCTAGAAGAAATGGAATGTCCGTGATTCCAATATTTACTGCATAGTTCTTAAGCTCTTCAAGCTTATCTGAAACATATACAGCGCCGATAAACGCGCCGATGCTTGTTCCGGCAACGATATCAAATTCGATCCCCGCTTCTGTGAGAACTTCGAGAATTCCCAAATGCGCAAATCCCTTGGCTCCACCACCACCTAATGCAAGACCTAGTTTCATATTTATATTCTAATTACAAACCTTTGTGAAATTATTTGTTTCTTCCGTAAGTTCTAGTATTTTTATGACGTGTTGCACCTGATATTGCCGTATTCTACTCCTATTATTTTATTCATCCTTATCATTCATATATCTGAGTTCATCTAAAACGCCTTGTAATAATATTAACAATGAGTCCATTTGAGGTGGCTGAATCCCCCTATATTTTTGTCTTCCTTCTGAGCCTTCCCATATTTCGGCAATTAGATCGCAACTTTTTTCTCTCAACACATCTATTGTTTTTCTTCTTTTCTCTAACTCTTCTCTAGTCATTTTGTTTCCTCCTTTACGTATATTATATCTACATTATATCACATGAACTCACCCTCCCCTTCCTCGCTCCATTCCATTTCTTTATACAGGCAGACCTTACCATTGAGAGGATGCAGGGATGATTTACTTTGCATATAGGTACTATCACAGAACGGGCAGTATCTATTAAGCTTCAGGAATTTCTCAAACACAGTGGGAATAGAACTAGAGAAAGCTCAAGAGTGCCAATTTTTAATCCTGTAGAGAGCTAAAAAACCCTTTGATATACTGAGTGAGTTCTTTATATTCCAATAAGAATGAATCATGGCCGTATGGAGACTCGATTTCTTCATACTGAACATCAACGTTATTTGATTTTAAAGCCTGGACAATTTCTTTTGATTGATAAGTAGGGAACAGCCAATCTGAGGTGAAAGAGGTGACTAATACTTTTTTGCAATTTATTCTTTCAAATGATTTCTCTAAACTCTCGTAACCCTCGGAACCGTCATAGAGATCTATTGCTCGCATAATATATATGTAGCTATTGGCATCAAAACGCTCGACGAATTTCTCCCCCTGATATTCAAGATAATTCTCTATGTCGAATTTACTCCCCAGTTTCAGCTTCATATTTGCGGGGTCTGAATGTTTTCTGCCAAACTTTTCCCAAAGCCAGTTGTGGTGAAGATAAGTTATATGTCCTATCATTCTGGCGATAGCAAGCCCCTTTGCAGGCAGCTCGCCCCCGTAATAGTCACCCCCGTTCCAATTGGGATCATCGATTATGGCTCTTATGCCGACTTTATGAATTGCAATTGATTGTGGATTGGATACTGCGCCCGCGGCAACTAATATAATTGAATCTACTATGTCCGGATAAAGGAGCGCCCATTCAAGCGCCTGCATCCCTCCCATGGACCCGCCTATTACGGACTTCAACCTTTTAACTCCCAAATGGTCCATTAACTCTTTTTGTACCCGGACCATATCTCTGACAGTGACCAGAGGGAAAGTCATCCCATAGGGCTTATCCGTTTCAGGATTAATTGAAGAGGGGCCAGTAGTTCCGCAACAGCTGCCCAAAATATTTGAGCAGATAACAAAATACTTATCGGTATCATATGCTCTACCAGGGCCTATCATAACATCCCACCAGCCGGGGTAATCATCGTCAGGGCTGTGTTTTCCCGCAGCGTGTGCGCTTGCCGTGAGCGCGTGCGCTACAAGAAGCACATTGTCACGAGCTTCATTTAATTCTCCATAAGTTTCATAAGCAACTGTTATTGGACCAAGTTCAAGGCCGTTGTCCATTTTGAACTTATTTGGAGAATTAGCAAATGTGTAATACTCGGTTTCTACTAATCCTAAAGAGCCTTCCTCAACAATTACAACAGGAGACTCCCCTAACTCCCTTGTTCTCATGCTGTAGCCTTTTGAGATTTTTCAAGCCCCTGGTCCAAATCCCAGATTAAGTCATCCAGAGTTTCAAGACCCACTGAAATACGAACTGTCTCAGGAGTTACTCCGGCTGACATCTGCTCTTCTTCATTTAGCTGACGATGCGTGGTTGAAGCAGGATGCGCTATTAGTGATTTAGCATCTCCAACATTTACCAGATGGCTAAAAAGTTCAACGCTATTAATTAGTGTCCGACCGGCTTCTAATCCGCCTTTTACGCCGAATGTGAAAATAGATCCCGCCCCTTTAGGCATATATTTCTTGGATAGAGCATGATATGGACTATCTGGTAAACCGGCAAAATTAACCCACTCCACTGCCGGGTGATTTTTCAAGAACTTCGCAATCGCAAGTGCGTTTGAGCAGTGGCGGTCCATTCTAAGGTTCAGTGTCTCTAAGCCTTGAGTGAACAAAAAGCCGTTAAATGGGCTAAGAGTCTGACCATGGGTTCTAAGTATTTCAACCCTTGCTCTTATTGCATATCCAAAATTGCCGAAGGTCTCATAGAATTTAATTCCATGATAACCCTTGGAAGGCTCTGTCATGCAGGGAAACTTGCCGTTATCCCAGGGGAACTTGCCCCCGTCAACTAAAACGCCTCCTATAGAGGTTCCGTGTCCGCATATAAACTTTGTAGCTGAATTTACTACTATATCTGCGCCGTGTTCTATAGGTCGACACAAATAAGGAGTTGCAAATGTATTGTCAATTATAAGAGGAATTCCGGCTTCATGAGCTATTTTGGCTACAGCCTCTATATCTAAGACATTACCAAGGGGGTTACTGACCGTCTCCGCATAAAGAGCTCTTGTCTTGTCGGTAATCGCATTTCTAAAGTTCTCCGGGTCCTGAGGATCTACAAATGTAACGTTAATCCCCATCTCTCTGAGATTAACGTCAAACTGCGTATAGGTGCCCCCATAAAGAGTGCTTGAAGATACTAATTCATCTCCAACGTGGAGTATTGTAAGAATAGAGGTCATCTGTGCAGCCATACCGGAGCTTAGTGCAAGTGCGGCAGTACCACCCTCAAGAGCGGCCATTCTTTCCTCAAACACACCATTTGTAGGATTCATTATTCGAGAGTAAATGTTCCCAAAGGCCTCTAGGTTAAAGAGGCTGGCAGCATGCTCAGTGCTATCGAAAACATAAGCCGTAGTTTGATGAATGGGGACCGCACGTGAGCCTGTATGTGGATCGGGCGATTGCCCCGCATGAATGCACTGAGTATCAAAACCAAATTTTCTATCTGACATTGTAAACCTCCTAATAGTTTAATAGTTGTTATTTTTTAGATGATATCAACCGCCTATTTACACCTAAAAAATTAATTCCGCCAAAAAACCTTCCATGCTCAATTTTAACACATCGGTTCATAATAACCTCAAGCCCTGCTTCTCTTGCCCTAGCTGCAGCTTCTTCGTGCTCAACTGTGAGCTGCATCCATAAAACCTTAGCCTCTATTGTAATTGCGTCCTCTACTATGGGTGGAACATCCTCAGACCGCCTAAAAATATCTACTATATCAACAGGCCCAGGAATATCAAGGAGGCTCGGATAGCACTTCTCTCCCAGTATCTCATCATAAGCCGGATTCACCGGGATAATCTTATACCCATGCCCCTTCATATACTTTGCAGCAAAGTGACTCGGACGGTTCCATTTAGCTGAAAGCCCCACAACCGCTATAGTTTTATACTCCGTTAATATGCGCTTTATAGTCTCGATTGATTCCATGATATTTTCAGTTTATTTATACAATTTACACGAGTTTGTTAAGATACTACAAACTTTAGTTGACACCGTGTGCCCAATTCCATATTCTAAGTTTTAGCAATGCCGATAGCGAAAACCAATCACTTGAGGAAAGATCCTTTCCTACCTCCGGGCCCGAAAGGCTTGCCGTTTGTAGGCTCATTAATAGATTACTTTAGCGATATGCTCGGCTTTCTTACAAGAGTTTCTGAGGAATATGGAGACATTGTTTATTATAAGCTTGGCTCTCGTAAGATGTACCTGCTAAACAACCCTGAGCATATTAAAGATGTGCTTGTTACCAATAACCGCAACTTTGAAAAAAGCCGGGCCCTTAAACGAGCTAAAATAGTTCTTGGAGAAGGTCTACTTACCAACGAAGGCGAGCCGCATATTAAACAAAGACGCACCATTCAGCCGATATTTCATCATGAGAGAATCAGATCTTATGGAGATGTGATGGCAGAGTACGCATCCCGAGTAGGTGAAGACTGGCAAAACGGCTCAGTGGTGAATATTCATAAAGAGATGATGAAGCTCACTCTTTCTATTGTTAGTAAAACTATTTTTGACTCCGATATGGAATCGGAATCGGATGAAATCGGGCAGTCTCTAACTGATCTTGTGAGCTTATTTCCGCGCATGATTTTCCCATACTCTGAGTACTTGGACGATCTTCCCCTTCCAGCTAACCGCAGATTCCAGGAGGCTAAAAGTAAGCTCGATAAAATTATTTATGCCTTGATAGAGGAGAGAAAGAAGAATCCCGGAGCTAAGAAGGATCTACTTTCTATGCTGCTCGAAGCTCAAGACGAAGAAGGCGACGGAGGGGGAATGACTGACTTGCAGGTGAGGGATGAAGCACTAACTCTATTCCTGGCAGGCCAAGAGAGTACGGCTAATTCATTGGTTTGGACTTGGTATTTGATATCTCAGCATCCACAGGCTGAGAAGAAAATGTACGAAGAGATAGATTCAGTACTTAACGGACGCCTGCCAACTCTGAATGATTTGGGGAAATTGTCCTACACGCAGAATGTTTTTAAAGAAGCTCTACGTCTCTACCCTCCAGCCTGGGCTGTGGCAAGACAGGTTAAGGAAGATTACGAGGTGGGGGGTTATGTTATTCCGGCAGGTGCTGATATTTTTATGAGCCAATATGTTGTTCACCGTGATCCAAGGTTATACAGAGAACCGCAGAGGTTCATTCCTGAGCGCTGGAGCTCTGAAGAAACTAAAGAGCTTCCCAGATTTGCATACTTCCCTTTCGGAGGAGGCACTCGGCGGTGCATTGGAGAGCCTTTCGCTTGGATGGAAGGGGTGATTCTAATCGCTACAATTGCATCTAAATGGAAGATGAGACTGGTTCCACATCAAAAAATAGTACCGCAAGCCTTAATCACTATCCGTCCCAAAAACGGCATGAATATGATCTTAGAAAAACGCTAGTTCCTTATCTCATTCATGTAGTTAAAATAAGAAATTAAATTATCCAGACCCTGATCCGAAAGGTCGGGATGATCGGGCATATGAGTATAGCGATATTTGGATGGATTCTTTATGAACTCTTTTATCATGTAGGTATTGCGGTAAGTGACTATACTTTGGGGGGCGTTTAGATCCGGCCCGATCTTGCCCCCTTCACCGTTCATCGCATGACATCTGATACAGCGCCCCTTAAAAATCTCATATCCTTTGTACACATCTGAATTTTCCGAGACTCCGGAAGGAGATACTGCAGAATACTGCTCTTCAAACTTAATGAGATCAATTGAGGAAAGCTGCCATGGCCAGGGGTATTCATTGGCGGTGGTTTGATCTTTTCCTGTCCAGACAATATAAAATGGTCCGGGGTTAGCTTCTTTAATACTGATTGGCTCCCAATCCTCGAAATCCAGGTCCTCATAAACAATATATCCTCCGGGCTCTCTCAATTTAGAAATTGAAGAAACAGATACATAGCCATCGAGTGCCTCAAAAGCGACATCGGTGAAGTCAGAGCTTTTCCACTCATCGCCGAAACCAAGCTTCAAGACATCCTGAAGAGCAAATCCTTCATATTTCTTATCTTTTTTGTAGTGTGGATCGTAAAATTTGATCTTATGAGTTCCGATATTTTCCTTCAGATTTTTCAAATCTATATCATTAACGATTTCTCCGGAAATTAAGAACTTAAGAGATGGATACTCGGAAGTGTTTAAATTTTTACCGCGTACAATGTTAATTATTAAAAAGAAGACCATAATAATAGCTATCAGGATTAAAAGTGATATGGCTGCTTTATCAGGATCTTTATAGAATTTTTTGTTTCTTATATTTATGGGAATAACCATTATAAATTCTTTTGAATTATAACAATGGGTGCATATTATATCTTTATTTTAACCGATTTACGAAACGTATGTTGATTAAATTTTATTCTCCATCCATAATATCTTTTCTCATATTAAATAGGGTGAACACTGATGAAACTTAAAAACAAAGTAGCATTAATTACTGGCGGTGGTACAGGGGTAGGAAAAGCTACCGCATTGTTATTCGCTAAAGAAGGTGCAAGTGTTTTAATAACAGGGCGCAGGGAACAAGTGTTAAAAGAAGTTGCTATGAAGCGATAAAAGAAAACCTGACAATAGAGTATTTAGTAAGCGACGTATCAGAAGAAGAAGACTGTAAAGCTGCAGTCGATTATACCGTGAGCAAATTCGGACGCATTGACATACTGTTTAATAATGCCGGTGTTTCATACATGGGTATAACTCATGAGACCAGTACAGAGCTATGGGACAAAACATTCGATATTAATGTCAAAGGCATCTACCTTATGTCAAAATATGCGATTCCATATATGATAGAAGAAAAATCAGGCTGCATTGTGAATAATTCTTCAATACTTGGACTAAAAGCCTCTCCCGCTGGTTTTGCAGCTTATAGCTCTTCTAAAGGCGCAGTAAATCAACTTACACGGAGCATGGCTCTCGAATATGCCGATAAAGGAATTCGTGTTAATGGAATTTGTCCGGGAACTATATACACGCCAATGATGGATGATTTATTTGATAAGTGGAGTGATAGAGAAGTTGGTGAGAAACGATACATCTCCGTTCACCCGATTGGACGTCTTGCGCAGCCAGAGGAAATTGCTCATGCCGTGTTATTTCTTTGCGATGACAATATTAAATTTATGACCGGCACGATGCTTTCAGTAGATGGAGGAATGAGCGCTAAATAAACTAAACAGACCTCTAAACGAGAGCTTAATACTTTAGTAGTACTATCCATAATTATCTAAGCCTTTTATCGATGCTCAAATTAAACCTTGCTAGAGCACAACAGAATAGTCTAATATCTAATTAGAGAGATATGGGTTCAGCGCAGATTTCATTGTGCGAATTTCCTTTATTCCTCTTAAAGTTTATTTTGGTATTTTTACTGAATTTTGCCTTTTGCTTCTCTTAAGCCCTCCTGTGTCTGATCTTCAGTATGGGAGGGCATTTTTTATTCAGTTGAGAGCCTATCTTTGCATTGCAGCCTTTTTATCTATTACACATTTCAAGAACTTCTGCTGAAAGGATTTAAGTATTGATAATGAGTCTTTCATTATTGAGCCATTCTGATTCAAGCATTCCATAAACAACATGGTCGACAAAGTGATCATAGAGCCATTCTGCCTCTCGTATA
>JBBDIN010000112.1:0-17387 GCA_040880385.1 Thermodesulfobacteriota bacterium
TTTAAGAAAACCTTTCAATTTGATGGTAGATTGTACTACTTATAACGATTGGCTCCGGAGGAGGGATTCGAACCCCCGACCTAGTGATTAACAGTCACCCGCTCTGCCAGCTGAGCTACTCCGGAACCGAGAACTACGCTCAGAACTTCAAGCACAACATTCTAACAGAAGAACATAATCAGTCAAGGATATAACTCTATATTTATGTATATTTAGAGAGCCTACTAGCGTGACTGAATTTAATAGGTTGCTTAGAATCCACTCAAAACGTATACTAAAGCAGTCTTAAATAAGCTCCAATTTTAAAATAATGCCTAAAAAAACCGACAAAATAGATAAAACTGAAGAGAAACGGTATCAGGGGAACCTGCTCCCGGCTCATACAACATCCCTTCAACGCTACATGACTGAGATTAGCAACGACCCGGTCCTAAGCCGAGAAGAAGAGTATGAACTAGCTATGAAGTACAAGAATGACGGTGATTTAGACGCCGCGAGAAAACTTGTTTCATCTAACCTTAAGTTCGTAGTAAAAGTAGCAAATGAGTATAAAAACTACGGCCTAAATACTATGGACATCATTCAAGAAGGAAATATAGGGCTTATGCATGCTGTAAAAGGGTTTGACCCGACCAAGGGCTATCGCATTATCTCCTATGCGGTATGGTGGATAAGGGCATATATTCAAAACTATATAATCAAAAGCTGGAGTCTGGTTAAAGTCGGGACTACACAGGATCAGAGAAAGTTGTTTTACAAACTTCGCTCCACTAAGAACCAAATGGAACTGGGAGATGGAAATTTAAGTTCAGAGGATTACAAAGAACTGGCCGACAAGCTCAATGTTTCCAATGAAGCAGTGATAGAAATGGATAAACGAATGGGGGGTAAGGATCTGTCTTTAAATGCTAAAATTAAAGGCGATACTGACTTATCTCATATGGATTTTCTTGCTGATGATAATGTAGTAAATCAGGAAGATCTGATAACTAAGGTAGAGGAAGAAAAAAGAATAAAGAGCGGAATGATTGACGCGCTTAAAACATTAAAAGATAGAGAAAGATTTATAATAGAGAACAGGATTTTGGCAGACAAACCACTAACTTTAGAAGAACTAGGTACAAAATATAATATATCCAGGGAAAGAGTGAGACAGATTGAAAACGCAGCACTTAAGAAAATGAAAACTGTTCTAAAGGAAAAAGGTATCAGTAAAGATTCTTGAGGCTTAATATAGCAAATCCCTCTATCCAGCGCTTATCATGTCGTAGGCTTTGCTAAACGCCTCACCTAGCTTATCTGGATTATCTCCACCTGCCTGTGCCAAATCGGGCTTCCCTCCGCCCTTTCCGCCAATTATTGGAGCAAGTTCTTTAACCATATTCCCTGAGTGGTACTTATTTGTTAAATCCTTTGTTACACCTACTAAGATATAAGCTTTGCCGTTAGCCGTACTACCTAGCACCGCAACGCCTGAATCAAGCTTGCTTTTTACGTCGTCCCAAACTTTTCTGAGTTGCCCTGCGTCAGCCCCTGATACTTCTGCAGATAACATTTTGGTACCGTTAACTTCTTTGATGTTATCCATCAAATCGCCGGCTTTTTCGGTAAGGATCTTATTTTTATATGTGCCAAGCTCGCCCTTAATCGATTCGTTCTCTTCAACAAGCTTTTTGAGCCTGGACACAAGATCGGATTCTGAAACTCTCAAAATAGTAGAAGCTTCTGCAAGTGTATCTTCTTTTCCTCTCATAAAGTCCCAAGCTGATCTTCCCGCAAGGGCGTCGATTCTTCTGACTCCCGCAGAAGAAGCTCCTTCAGAGACAATCTTAAAAAGACCAGCCTCGCCTGAGGTATCTAGATGAGTGCCTCCACAAAGCTCAACACTATAATCACCAATGGTTACTACTCTTACCTTATCTCCATATTTTTCTTCAAAGAATGCCATTGCCCCCTTTTTTATTGCATCATCATAAGAGACATCAGTTTCAATAATCACGCTATCGTCCCATCTAATCCTCTCGTTAATCATTTCTTCCATCTTTCTTATATCTTTATTATCAATTGGAGAATGGTGCGTGAAATCGAATCTTAATCTCCCTGGAGCAACAAAAGAGCCCGCCTGGCCAACGTGAGTTCCAAGCACTTCTCTAAGTACTGCATGAAGTATATGGGTTGTAGAATGATGTGTTTCTACTCCATGCCTAAAGTTTTCATTTACTTTTAGTTCTACTTTATCACCGACCGATAAAGCGCCTTTTTTAATTATTGCGTGGTGAACGATAATCCCAGGAAGAGGTTTTTTAGTATCAACTACTTCTGAGACTCCTTTTTCAGCTTCTATTGTTCCTCTGTCACCAACCTGTCCTCCCGACTCTCCATAAAAGGGGGTCTTATTACTAATTAGTTCAACCTGATCCCCTTCACTTGCGCTATCCACAAGGATTCCGTCTTTTATTATTGCAGTGATTCGTCCTGTATCTGAAGTTCTATCATACCCAGTAAAATCAACGATCATTCCACCGGAAATAAATTCTTTATATAAAGGCTCTAATTGACCGTCAGCGTCTCCCTTCCAAGCTTCTCTGGATTTTGTTCTCTGCTGCTCCATTTCTTTTTCAAAACCCGCGTGGTCCAGAGTTAATCCGTGTTCTCCGGCTATATCCTCCGTAAGATCAACAGGAAATCCAAAAGTATCGTAGAGCTTAAATACAACGTCTCCGGGAATTACTTTTTCTCCCTTATGCTGTTCAATCTCCACTTTCAACAGTTCAAGTCCTCTGTCTATAGTTTCAAAAAATCTCTCTTCTTCGTTTTTTACAACATCAGCTACAAAATCGATCCTTTCCTCAAGTTCGGGATATGCGTCCTGCATTATTTCTTTTACTTTAAAGGTTATCTTATACAAACATGGGTCTTCTATACCAAGCATTTTAGCATGGCGAACCGCTCGTCTTAGTATTCTCCTGAGTACATAACCCCTACCCTCATTTGAAGGAAATACCCCGTCTGAGATTAGAAAAGTTACAGCACGAGCATGATCAGCTATCACTCTCATAGAAACATCGGCTTCCTCATCTTGCCCATAACTCTTTCCTGAAATCTCTTCTACATTGGCTATTAATCCACGCAACAGATCGGTTTCATAATTGCTTTTAACACCTTGAAGCACTGCTGTAATCCTTTCAAGCCCCATTCCTGTATCAATGCTCGGATTAGGAAGGGGGGTCATCTTGCCGCTTGAGTCCCTATCATATTGCATGAACACTAGATTCCACAGCTCAAGATAGCGGTCGCAATCACAGCCTGGGGCACAAGTATCCTTGCCGCAGCTAAACTCTTCACCCTGATCGATAAGTATCTCTGAACACGGACCGCAAGGACCTGTATCACCCATAGACCAGAAGTTATCCTTCTCCCCCATGCGAAGAACTCTATCTTGTGGAAGTCCAATTACTTTTTGCCATAATTCTGAGGCTTCATCGTCCTCTTCAAACACCGTTACCCAAAGTTTAGAGACCGGCAGCTTATAGACTTCAGTTAGCAGTTTCCAGGCAAATTCAATCGCCTCTTGTTTAAAATAATCTCCAAAAGAAAAGTTCCCAAGCATCTCAAAAAAAGTGTGATGTCTTGCAGTGTGACCAACATTCTCAAGATCGTTATGCTTACCTCCGGCCCTTACACATTTCTGAGCGGAAGTTCCCCTATTATATGAACTTTTTTCAAGACCCAGAAATACGTCCTTAAATTGCACCATTCCGGCATTAGTAAAAAGAAGGGTTGGATCATTTTTAGGTATAAGTGATGAGCTTCTCACAATGGTATGGTTATTCTCTTCAAAATACTTTAGAAATAAATCTCTAATCTCTGAGCCAGTCATTATCTGTTTAATACTCCTAATTTATTTTCACTAAATTTGGGCTTGGGGTTCTTTTACTTTGATTGATGGATATGTTGCAGCTAACTGCCCACATGCGCCCAGAATATCACTACCGCGGCTCTTTCTTATTCTCACGTTGATCCTATAGGATATCAAAATTTCCTGAAAATTAAGCACTCTGTCCCACGATGGTGATTTATAAGGAAGCGGATACGCTTCGTTAAAAGGAATGATATTAATTTTACATTTTATGCCGCGAAGAAGTTTTCCTAATGTGTGCGCATCAATATCAGAATCGTTTACATCCTTTAGAAGTACATATTCGAACATCAAATATTTTCTATTAGGAACTGGGAAATTTATGCTTGCCTCTAAGAGTTCTTTTATTGGATACCTTTTGTTAATAGGCATTATTTCATCCCTGAGTTCATCACTTGGCGCATTGAGAGAAACCGCTAGATTAACAGATACCTGCTCACCTAGTTTTTTTATTTGTGGTACAAGCCCTGAGGTAGAGACGGTAATACGCTTAGGTGAAAGGGCAAGATAATTAGGGTCTGTTAAAACATTTATTACTTTTACTAAATTTTCCAAGTTATCCAAAGGCTCGCCCATACCCATAAAGACTATATTGGTAATAGCATTCTCGTTGTATTTATTTACAAGAAGGTATTGGTCTAGAATTTCTGAAGGCCTCAAATTCCTTATCTTTCCTACTGTCCCCGTCATACAGAATGTACAGCCAAGCGCGCAGCCAACCTGGGAAGAAATGCAAAGGGTATTTCTTGATTTATCTGGAATTAAAACACTTTCTATCTGATTTCCATCGGAAAGCTTAAATAGGTACTTTTTGGTCCCATCCTCAGAGACTTGCTCTTGTTCTAATTCAAGTGAAGGCTCAAGAGAAAAGGAGAACTCCAGGAGATCTCTAAAATCCTTTGAAAGATCAGACATATCATCAAAGCAGTCAACACCTTTTTTATATAACCACTTACTGATCTGCCGAGCTCTAAAAGGCTTAGAATTGTTATTAAGAACAAAGTCTTCAATCTCTTGAGGACTTAAATCTTTGATATTTATATAGTTTTTATCTTGCATAGATCAATCCCTTTGATTTCAATCTAAGTAAGGATACAAGGCGAAAAACCATTATACAATACCCACTACTAGACAACACATACCACATTAAAGAACCAGAACAAATTTAGTGAATTATTAAAATGAAGATCGTGCACGATTAGAAAATTGAAAGTAGTAATATTAAAGAATAAGAGTGAACCCTATTATTGCTTCAAGAACGGAGAAGACTCTTACCAAGTCCTTACTGCTATACTTTGTAAGTATTTCACCCCTTACAGCTTCTTTTTCTTGTTCTGATAAATCCGGCCAATTTTTTTTCTGAACTATCTTGAGAGTGAACGCCGCTTTGAGGAAGCAGCGTTCCAACGAAGGCTAAAAGAATCAATAAAGTAATGATTCTTGGCATGGAGTAGAATGATGTCATATTTGATATTTTTTTCAAACAAAAAAATGGTTATACAATATAATCTAACGTAATTTACAGGTATATTAAACGGGAAAGAGACGAACTAAATATGCCGAACCTACAAACTGCCTTAGATCACGGTCTAACCGAAGAAGAATATAACAAGATAGTAAGCGCCCTAGGAAGGGAACCCAACATCACAGAACTTGGCGTTTTGGCTGCAATGTGGTCAGAACATTGCTCATATAAGAGTTCAAAAGTGCATCTGAAAAGACTACCCACCACGGGTGAAGTTGTAATCCAGGGTCCTGGGGAAAATGCGGGCATAGTTGATATTGGAGATGGGTTATGCGCAGTATTTAAAATGGAAAGCCACAACCATCCCTCTTTTATAGAGCCATATCAAGGCGCAGCTACAGGAGTAGGTGGAATTTTAAGAGATATCTTTACCATGGGGGCAAGACCAATTGCAATACTAGATTCACTTAGATTCGGAAACCCCTCATTGCCAAAAACTAAGTTTGTAGTGGATGGAGTTGTGGCCGGAATAGCAGGTTACGGCAACTGTATAGGCATTCCTACTGTAGGCGGAGAGGTTTATTTCGATGACTGCTATAATGGCAACCCTCTTGTGAATGCGTTTGCTTTAGGAATCACAAATACAGACGAAATATTCAAAGGCTATGCAACCGGTGTTGGAAACCCTGTTATTTATGTAGGGTCAAAAACAGGAAGAGACGGCATTCATGGCGCTGTCATGGCATCTGAAACATTTACAAAAGAAGCTGAAGAAAAAAGACCGGCTGTTCAAGTTGGTGACCCTTTTACAGAGAAACTTCTTTTAGAAGCATGTCTTGAACTCTTTAAGACAGGAATAGTAGTTGGGATACAGGACATGGGTGCTGCCGGACTGACTTCTTCTTCAACAGAGATGGCAGAACGTGCAGGGACAGGACTTCAAATAGAAATCGACAAAGTTCCTAGAAGGGAAAAAGGGATGACTCCTTATGAAGTATTACTTTCTGAATCACAAGAACGTATGCTTATGGTAGTTGAAAAAGGTAAAGAACAGATAGCCGAGGATATATTTAAGAAATGGGATCTTGATTTTAGTGTAATAGGAGAAGTTACAGAGACCGGCAAACTAGTGATTACGGATAATGACGAACTCTCAGCAGAAATACCGATTAACCTAATATCCGAAGAAGCGCCCCTGTATAATAGACCAATAGCTAAACCTAAATACCTTGAAGAAACAAGAAATTTTGACATATCTACTGTTCCCATACCAAACAATCTTGATGAAGTTCTCTTAACTCTTTTATCTACCCCAACTCTTGCAAGTAAAAGATGGATATATGAGCAATATGACTATATGGTGAGAACCAATACCCTTACCCTACCCGGCTCAGACGCAGCTGTTGTCAGAATAAAAGGCACTACAAAAGGAGTTGCTATGACAGTAAACTGCAACTCAAAATACTGTTATCTTGATCCATATATTGGGGCAGGTATTGCAGTTGCAGAGAGCGCAAGAAATCTCGCATGCTCAGGGGCAAAACCACTTGCCATAACAGACTGCCTCAACTTTGGAAGTCCTGAAAACCCTGAAGTCATGTGGCAATTTGATCAGGCAATAAATGGCATGAGTGAGGCTTGTTTAAAGCTAAACACACCCGTAGTAAGTGGCAATGTAAGTTTTTATAATGAAACCCAGGGCACGGCAATCTACCCTACCCCTACAGTTGGCATGGTTGGGCTGATCGAAAACATTGACACACACATGACGCAGTGGTTTAAAAATGAGGGGGATTTAATTGTTTTACTAGGTCAAACAAGAGAAGAATTTGGAGGCAGTGAATATCTAAAAGAAATCTACGGTAAAGTTTGCGGAGCACCTCCGGAGCTTAATTTGGAGATGGAGTTAAAATTAATCCAAGCCTTACTTAAAGCTTCTGAAGAAGGTATAATAAATTCGGCACACGATATATCGGAAGGTGGTCTTGCAGTGGCTATATCCGAATCGTGTTTTACGCCTAACGCTCTAGTTGGCGTTGAACTAAAGGTGCCTAGTTTAATAAGAAAAGATGCTATTTTATTTTCTGAATCACAAGGCAGAGCAATAGTATCTCTAAGCAAAAAGAACCTAGATAAATTTAAGGAATTGATAGAGAGATTAGACTTACCAATGGAAATAATCGGTAGAGTTAAAGGTACAAGACTATTAATAGAGGACCTAATTGATATTCCTATATCCAAAGCCTACGGCAAATGGGCTCAGGGATTTGAGAATATACTAAAAAGCTATGCCTAAGCTTAAAGAAGAATGTGGTGTTTTTGGTATATACAACAATCTCGAAGCTTCCAACCTAACTTATCTGGGATTACACGCCCTTCAACACAGGGGCCAGGAAAGCGCGGGTATCGTAACATCCGACGGGGTAAACCTTCATAAGCACCGTGATATGGGGCTTGTATCAGATATTTTTTCTGAAGAAGTTTTATCAGAGCTTCCAGGCAAAAATGCAATAGGTCACGTACGCTATTCAACTACCGGATCAAGCCAACTCAAAAACATGCAGCCTATAGTTATTAACTATTATAGGGGCCCACTCGCCATTGCGCATAACGGCAATTTAACAAATGCAAAGTACCTTAGAGATGAACTTGAGGCAGATGGTGCAATATTCCAATCCACAACTGACACAGAGGTTATAGTTCACCTTATAGCCAAATCAAAAGAGGAAAAGTTAGTAAGAAGGATTATTGAAGCCCTTATGAGATGTAAGGGTGCTTATTCCCTGATGTTCTTAACTCCGGAGTATATGATTGCAGCAAGAGACCCTTATGGTTTTAGACCACTGGCAATGGGCAAGCTGGGAGATTCTCCAGTATTTGCTTCTGAGAGTTGTGCATTTGATCTGATAGAGGCTGATTTCGAAAGAGAAGTTGAGCCTGGAGAGATTATAGTTATAAGTGCTGATGGGATGGAATCTTTCAAGCCGTTCGGTGAGGTAAAACATGCTTACTGTGTTTTCGAATATATATATTTTGCAAGACCCGACAGTTTTCTAACAGGAAGAAATGTTTATCAAGTCAGAAAGGAGCTCGGTAAACAGTTAGCAAGAGAACACCCGATTGATGCTGACATAGTAGTAGCAGTACCTGATTCCGGGGTCCCTTCAGCTATGGGTTTTGCCGAAGAAACGGGGCTTCCGCTTGAGTTAGGTCTTCTGAGAAGCCACTACATGGGAAGAACCTTTATTGAGCCGCAGCAGTCTATTAGAAACTTTGGCGTGAAACTTAAATTAAATGCTATTCGGGAAGTATTGAACGGGAAGAGAGTGGTAATTATCGATGACTCAATTGTAAGAGGGACAACAAGTAGAAAAATTGTAAAGATGATAAGAGCAGCAGGAGCTAAAGAAATCCACATGAGGATAAGCTCACCACCTACAAAATTCTCATGTTACTACGGTATCGACACCCCTGTAAAAGAAGAGCTTATAGCAAACTCTCTGAATACTGAAGAAATAAGAAAGTACATTACCTCTGATTCTCTAGGATACTTGAGTCTTGAAGGCGTAATGAGTTCTGTAGAGGCAACCAAGAAAATAAATGGAACTGAGAACTTCTGCAATGCTTGCTTTACCGGGAAATACCCAGTTGAATTAACTGACAAGAAAACCAAAATTAAACAGCTAGGCCTTTTTGGAAGTTGAGATAAACATTTAACTGAGCTTGGTATTAACTATTAGACTTATCCTCAAATTGATACCCAAATCTATGTATCATCATCTTATCTTTTTCGGCAATCATTTCTCGCAACTCATCATCATAATATTCGCTGTAGTGTTTATGAGGGTTTAGATGAATCTAACTTATTTGTTTTAATTTGAAAAGGACTTCTTCAAGCTTCTTTTTTTGGGTGGAGAATTCCTCTAATTTTTGCTTTTCTTTATCAATAATATCTTCTGGAGCTCTATCGAGGAATGTTGAATTAGAAAGTTTTTTTTCAGTTTGTTCCAGATCTTTAGTTACTTTTCCAAGCTCTTTATTGATTCTTTGTGATTCTTTCTCGATATCGATTAACCCCTCAACCGGAAGGAATACTTCAACACCTGAAATTACTTGAGCCATAGCTCTCTGGGGCTTCTCACCTTCTAAGAGTTCAAGAGCTGAAAGCGATGCAAGGTTGATAATAGATTCTTTGTTATGAGATATTTGAATAGACACACTTTCACTTGCAGGAAGAAGCGCAATATTTACTCTTTCTGAAGGGTGGAGACCAACTATAGCTCTTAGCCCTCTAACGGCTGCTACTATTTCTTTCATGAATTCTATCTCATTCTCTTCATCTGTGTAGATTTCATCATCGTTAAATTCTGGAAAAGCACTAACAACGATACTGTGTGCTACCTCGTCATCTATACCCTTAACACTTACTCCAAAACTCTTTAATCTTTGATAGAGCTCTTCACTAATAAATGGTGCAATGGGATGCAGAAGCCCTAGCGCTGTAGTTAACACTCTGACCAAAACACTCCTTGTTCTCTGCTTATCTTCTTCATTATCACCGTATAGAACAGGTTTAACTAGCTCTAAGTACCAATCGCAGTACTCCGCCCAGAAGAACTGATAAATTGAACTAGCCGCTTTATCAAATTCATAAGCTTCAATGGACTCTTGTACTTCTTTGATTGTTCGATTTAGTTTAGTAAGTATCCATTTATCATAAGTAGATAGCGTTTCTTTCTCAGCAGCTATATCTGAATTGTATCCTTCCAAATTCATAAAGAGGAAACGAGAGGCATTCCAAATTTTATTTATGAAGTTTCTGTAACCCTGAATCACAGGCATAGAAAGTTTTATGTCCCTTCCCTGCGTTGCAAGTGCAGTAAGACTAAATCTCATAGCATCCGCGCCATATTCATCTATGACCTCAAGGGGATCAATTACATTTCCCCTAGTTTTACTCATTTTCTGCCCCTGCTCATCTCTTATAAGTCCGTGGATATAGATGTCTTTAAACGGTACATCCTCCATAAACTTAAGCCCCTGCATTATCATTCTGGCAACCCAGAAGAAAATAATATCAAAACCGGTCACTAAAACGCTTGTAGGATAATATTTTTTAAGCTCGGCGGTGGGCTCAGGCCAACCCAGTGTAGAGAAAGGCCACAGACCCGATGAGAACCATGTGTCTAAAACGTCAGGATCCTGTATTAGTTCAACTTCTTCACCATAATGCTCTTTAGCTGATTGTAATGCTTCTTCTTCTGTTATACCTACAAAATATTCCCCGTCAGGCCCATACCAAGCCGGGATCTGATGTCCCCACCATAGCTGGCGTGAAATACACCAGGGCTCAATATTTCTAAGCCATTCAAAGTAGGTCCTTTCCCAATATTTTGGTATAAATTTTACTCTTCCGTCCTCAACACAAGCAATTGCTTCAACAGCAAGCTTCTTAGCATCCACATACCATTGATCCGTAAGCCAGGGCTCGATCACCACCGCTGACCTATCACCATAAGGGACTGTATGATGAGTATCCTCTATCTCTGCTAAGAGACCTAGGGCCTCCATATCTTCTATAACTTTTTTTCTAGCTACAAAACGCTCCAGCCCTCTGTAAACCTCTGGAACATTATCGTTTAGATGCGCTGTGGAGTCCAAAATATTAATCATTTCAAGGTTTTGCCTTTGCCCAACCTCAAAATCATTAAAATCATGGGCAGGTGTTATCTTAACCGCACCTGTACCCTTTTCTGGGTCACTATACTCATCTGCAACTATAGGGATTTTTCGCCCGACAAGGGGTAAGACTACATTCTTCCCAACAAGATGCTTATAGCGTTCATCATCAGGATGAACTGCAACACCAGTGTCACCCAACATTGTCTCTGGTCTAGTTGTTGCTACAGTTATGAATTCCTTGCTGTTTTCTATAGGGTATTTAAAATGCCACATATGCCCATTGACCTCACGCTGCTCCACTTCCAGATCAGATATAGCAGTGCAAAGCTTTGGATCCCAGTTAACTAGTCTTTTATCTTTGTATATTAGACACTCATCATACAAGTCAACAAATACCTTTCTGACCGCATTTGAAAGCCCTTCATCCATTGTAAATCTTTCTTTATCCCAATTGGGAAGCGCTCCAAGTGATCGGAGTTGATGAGTAATAGTCCCGCCTGACTCTTCTTTCCATTGCCAGACGCGCTCTAAAAAAGCATCTCTTCCAAGATCTTCTCTAGATGTTCCTTCTTTTTCAAGCTCCCTCTCTACCATCATTTGTGTAGCTATTCCCGCATGGTCTGTACCGGGAACCCAGAGTGCATCAAACCCCTTCATCCTCTTGTAACGAATAAGAATATCTTGAAGAGTATTATTTAAAGCATGACCTATATGCAGGGATCCCGTAACATTGGGAGGAGGAATTACTATTGTAAATGGAGGCTTATCATTAGAGGTAGAGGATTTATAATAACCGTTGTTGATCCACTCCTCGTACCACTTTTCTTCAACCTTTTTTGGATCGTAAACCTTATCCATTTCGGTTTTAGTATGTTCAGACATTTTATTTATAGATGGAGATTAATTTAGATTAAAGGAAACAGGGTCAAAAAAATTGACCCTGATCCTATTTTATATTTTTTATTCTTCTTCAGCTGCAGTTGCAGTCGGAACCGGCACTTCAAGTACAGGAACCTCAACATCAATGTTTCTGTATATCGGAAGCCCTGTTCCAGCAGGTATAAGTCTACCCATTATAACATTTTCTTTAAGTCCTCTTAAGTAGTCTTCCTTACCTTCACACGCGGCTTCAGTAAGTACCCTGGTTGTTTCCTGGAATGATGCTGCCGATAACCAACTGTCAGTACTTAGCGATGCTCTGGTTATTCCAAGAAGAAGGGGTTCTGCAGAAGCCGGCCTACCGCCCTGCTCAATAACCCTTTCGTTTTCTTCAAAGAATATATGCTTCTCGATCGCCTCACCAACTAGAAGTATAGTATCACCCGGGTCTTTAATTCTTACCCTCTTTAACATCTGCCTTACTATAGCTTCAATATGCTTATCGTTGATTTTCACTCCCTGTAGTCTGTAAACCTCTTGGATTTCATCAACAAGATAACGTGTTAGAGCACGTTCCCCTCTGATTCTTAAAATATCGTGAGGATTAACGGACCCGTCTACAAGCTGGTCACCGGAAGTAACCTGCTCTCCCTCTCTAACCAGAACATGCTTACCTCTAGGAGCCAGATACTCTTTGGGCTCCCCAATCTCAGGAGTTACTACTACTCTTCTTTTACCTTTAACGTCCTTACCATAGGAAACAATACCATCAATCTCAGTTACAACCGCAGGATCTTTAGGGAGTCTTGCTTCGAATAGCTCGGCCACTCTTGGCAGTCCTCCGGTGATGTCCTTGGTTTTAGCAGTAGCTCTGGCCACTTTAGCAAAGATATCTCCTGCGCTAACCTTGTCTCCTTCGTTAACTTCAATAATGGCGCCTATAGGAAGTGAATATTGGATGCTCTTTCCTTCGTCAGTATGAATGACAAGACCAGGATGAGTATCTAAGGTTTTAGATTCAATTACTACTTTTTTATAAATACCTGTAACTTCATCAACTTGTTCTTTTAAAGTTACGCCCTGCTCTAAATCAACAAATCCTACAGTCCCATTAAATTCAGAGATAAAAGGCGTTGTATAAGGATCCCACTCTGCAATAAGTTGACCCTCTTTAACTTTATCCCCTTCATTCACTTTGAGTTTTGCTCCAAGCGCTAAAGGATACCTCTCTCTTTCATATCCCTTATCATCAATGATTATTAATGTCCCCGTACGATTAACAACGACGAGACTTCCGTCATTTGTGGTTACTGTCCTTATTCCATTGAAGGTAATTACACCTTCATGTGTATTTTCTAATGTGCTTTCCGCAGCCCTCTGACTCGCAGCACCACCAATGTGGAAGGTTCTCATAGTAAGCTGTGTTCCCGGCTCTCCGATTGACTGGGCAGCAATGATTCCTACTGCCTCACCTATGTTAACAAGCTTACCGGTCGCTAGGTTCCTGCCGTAACAAAGCTCACATACCCCTATGCGAGTTTCACAGGTCAGAACTGATCTTATTCTAACCTCAGTAATGCTACCTGCTTCATCAATTTCCGATGCAGCTTTCTCATCAATTTCGTGATTGGCCTTTACAATTGCCTCTCCACTAATAGGATCAATGATATCTTCAACAGTTACTCTTCCGAGTACTCTCTCTCCTACTCTTTCAATTATCTCGCCGCCCTCGACTAAATCACTAACTGTAATTCCTTCAACGGTATGACAGTCATATTCTTTAATCATTACATCTTGAGCAACATCGATAAGTCTTCTAGTCAAGTATCCGGCGTTTGCCGTTTTAAGCGCAGTATCCGCTAGACCCTTTCTAGCTCCGTGAGTGGAAATGAAGTATTGAAGAACAGTGAGACCTTCACGGAAATTAGAGGTAATAGGTGTTTCGATAATTTCACCAGAAGGTTTTGCCATCAGCCCCCTCATACCTGCAAGCTGACGTACCTGAGTCTGACTACCCCTTGCTCCTGAGTCAATCATCATATATATAGGATTTGAGCTAGCCCCCTTCCTAATATTGCCCTCGCGGTCAATACTATCTTCAAAGGTAATATCTTTCATCATCTCTTGAGCAACTTCATCACTTGTACGTGCCCATATGTCAATTACTTTATTATATCTCTCGCCGTCAGTTATAAGACCTTGAGAGTACTGATTTTGTACTTTTTGTACTTCGTCCTGAGCCACTTGTAACATCTCTTTTTTCGCTACAGGAATTTTCATATCATCAATAGCAATAGAAATACCGGAGCGCGTTGAGTACTTAAATCCTAATGTCCTCATACGGTCTGCCAGGATTACTGTGCTTTTTCCACCTGAAACCCTGAAACAACTATCCACAAGATCCTCAGACGCCCTTTTGGTCATCACTCTGTTAACCAATTCAAAGGGGATGCCTTCTGGCATGATGTCATATAGAAGAACTCTACCAACAGTGGTTTCATAAATTTTATCGTTAATTCTGATCTTTATTTTTGCATGAATCCCAACATCTTTAGAATCGTAAGCCATTTGCACTTGATCTATAGATGAAAAAACTTTTCCATCTCCTTTGTCAAAACCTACATCTCTCGTCATGTAATAAATACCAAGAACTATGTCTTGAGTCGGTAGAATAATAGGTTTTCCGTGAGCAGGAGAGAGTATATTGTTTGTTGACATTATAAGTGCTCGACACTCGGTCTGAGCCTCAATTGACAAAGGTACATGAACAGCCATTTGGTCACCGTCAAAGTCAGCATTATATGCTGGGCAAACTAGAGGGTGAATTTGTATTGCTTTATCTTCAATAAGAATTGGCTCAAAAGCCTGAATACTTAATCTATGCAGTGTAGGAGCACGATTTAACAGAACAGGATGTTCTTTAATAACCTCATCCAAGGCGTCCCACACTATAGGGGCTTCCTGTTCCACTAATTTTTTAGCAATTTTAATAGTTGCAGCAGCTCCCCATTTCTCAAGCTTATTATAAATAAACGGCCTGAATAGCTCGAGCCCCATCTGCTTTGGAATCCCACACTGATGGAGTTTAAGTTCAGGACCCACTGTAATTACTGAACGTCCAGAGTAATCCACCCTCTTACCTAATAAGTTTTGTCTGAACCTTCCCTGTTTACCCTTAATAATATCACTTAGGCTCTTAAGCGGGCGGTGATTATGACCAAGAACCGGCCTTCCTCTGCGTCCGTTCTCCAAAAGCGCATCAACAGATTCCTGGAGCATACGCTTTTCATTTCTGACGATAATATCTGGAGCGCCTAATTCTAATAATTTTTTTAGTCGATTATTTCTATTTATAACACGTCTGTATAAGTCGTTAAGATCGGACGTTGCAAACCTTCCTCCGTCTAGGGGAACAAGTGGTCGCAAGTCTGGTGGAAGAACAGGAATTCTTGTTAGAATCATCCATTCCGGACGGTTCTTGGATTTCCTAAACGCCTCACTTATCCTTAGTCGTTTTGCTATACGGGCTCTTTTTATTGGAGATGAAGTGTTTTTCATTTCAAGACGCAACTCTTCAGAAAGCTCCAGGAGATCGATCTTTTTAAGCATCTCTCTCACAGTCTCAGCGCCCATCCCTACTTTAAAGCTATGACCGTATTCTTCTACAGCTTTTCTATATTTATCTTCACTTAGAACTTCAGCAAATTTTAAAGAGGTCGCACCAGGATCAACAACCACATAAGACTCGTAATAAAGAGCTTTTTCTAAGTCTTTAAGGGTCATGTCAAGGAGCATGCCAATTCTAGATGGAATGCTTCTTAAAAACCAAATGTGAGCGACCGGTGAGGCTAGCTCTATATGGGCCATTCTCTCCCTTCTTACTTTGGAAGAGATAACTTCAACCCCGCACTTCTCACAGGTGATTCCTCTGTGTTTTAATCTTTTATATTTTCCGCAAGTACATTCGTAATCTTTTACAGGCCCAAAAATTTTGGCGCAAAACAAACCGCTTCTTTCAGGTTTGAAAGTCCTGTAGTTTATAGTCTCCGGTTTTTTCACTTCCCCATTTGACCACGCTTTTATCTTCTCTGGAGAAGCTATTGAAATTTTAACCGCAGAATACGCTGAAGGATTTTTTGGCTTTTCAAAAAGGGTATCTACGTCCACGTTTTACCTCCCTTATTATTTGAAATAATTAATCCCTATTTACATCTTTTTCTTCTAGCAAGTCCACATCAAGTGAAAGTGCCTGAAGTTCTTTTTGCAGTACTTTAAATGATTCAGGAAGACCCGGTTCAAAGTTTAGATCACCTTTGACAATTGAATCAAAGATCCTGGTTCTTCCTATTACATCGTCTGATTTGACAGTAAGGAACTCTTGCAAGGTATATGCGGCACCGTATGCTTCAAGTGCCCATACTTCCATCTCTCCAAGACGCTGTCCTCCAAAATGTGCTTTACCGCCAAGAGGCTGCTGAGTAACCAGAGAGTAAGGACCAATGGCTCTTGCATGAATTTTTTCTTCAACAAGATGGTGTAGTTTTAACATGTACATAACCCCCACGGTGACTTTTTGATCAAAGGGCTCACCCGTGTGGCCATCGAAAAGTATTGTCTTACCTTCTTCAGGAAGACCTGTTTCTCTTAATAGTTCTTTTATTTCTTTTTCTGAAGCTCCATCAAAAACCGGGGATTTAACCGGTATACCTCTACTAAGACGTTTTGCAATCTCTACAACTTCGTCGTCGTCCATTTTATCTACTAGCTTCTTAGTCTCCGCAGTATCATAAATATCTTTTAATTTGTCCCTCAATGCTTTAGGACTATACTCCCTTTCCATTATCTCATTTAGTTTTTGACCAAGTTCCTTAGCCGCCCATCCAAGATGAGTCTCTAAAACCTGTCCAACATTCATCCTTGAAGGAACACCCAATGGATTGAGCACCATCTCGACAGGAGAACCATTTGGAAGATAAGGCATATCTTCTTCAGCAAGTATTTTAGATATAACACCTTTGTTCCCGTGCCTTCCGGCCATTTTGTCGCCTACTTGCAACTTTCTTTTTACAGCAATATTCACCTTTACAACTTTTAATACTCCAGGCGGCAACTCATCGGGCTTGGTTAGTTTCGAAATTCTTTGATCATAGATCACGTTCGTTAAATCAATTTGCTCAAGCGTTCTTTCAATAATTCGTTTAATCTCAGCTTCAACGTTATTCCCTTTTTCAATACTTATGTCTGCAAGTTTTTCAAAAGGTATGCCTGGAAGAATTTCTTCAGCAATGTTGTCACCTTGCTTTAGAACCGTTTTTCTAGACACAGTAAGTTTTGCTGCAGAAGTCTTGTTAACTATTAAAGGTTTTATTCTCTCTAAAGCATCGTCCTTTAGAATTTTTATTTCATCATATCTATCTTGTTCCAAACGTGTAACTTCAAAGT
>JBBDIN010000113.1:0-17373 GCA_040880385.1 Thermodesulfobacteriota bacterium
TTTGGTCATTAATTTGATATTGTCTTGATTTTAATTGATGACACTTTCTGTCATACTCATCCGCAGTAATACTCTTGTCTATAAATAGGTCAAGAAGCCTATCAAGCTTATTTTGTATTTTGTTGCTTTCGACTTGTAAATCTTTGATAGCATTCTTCTGGTATGTCTTTTCGGATTCATGGCTTTGTTTCAAATGCTCTGTGATAGATTCAAGAATTTCATCTTCAATTTTTATGGATTGAAATACTGCTCTTATCCCCTCTAAAACTTGCTTTTCAGGCACATAGACTTTTTTCTCTGGGTTTTTGGGGTCACGGGTAATTAAATATACAAACTTTCCTTTCTTAATATCTGAAGTAACTACCCTTCCAGTTGTAGCACATTTTATCAGACCTCTAAAAATAAATGGTTTATTAGTTTGTCTTGGAGTTTTAGTCCTAGATCTTCCAGTCCTAATTTCCTGACATTTGTCCCATGTATGTTTATCTATTATCGGTGGATAAATATGTCTAAATAGTTTTCCCATCACACGCATTTCGCCATAGTAGAAAGGGTTTTGTATTAATCTATGTAGTTGACTTGTTGAGAGTGGTTTTTGTGCTTTGTAATTATTTCTCAGACCCCATTCCTTAGATATTTTTGCAATTTCGCTAAGAGAGTATGAACCTGTCGAGTATTCCACAAAAATTCTTTTTACAAGGAATGCTCTTTCTTTATCTAAAATAATTGAGTTTTTGCCTGTTAATTCATCTCTATGATTTTTGTATCCGATTGGTGCTTTGCTAGTCCATTCCCCATTTTCTCGTTTAGTGTGCAAAGCACCTTTTACTTTCTCGCTCAATACATCTGTATAGTTTTGAGCAACTGCAATTCCAATATTCCACATCAACTTATCGCTGGATGAAGAATCTTTGTTTATAATTTTATTCTCATTTATGAAATGTATTTCGATTTTTTCATCCTGTATTAGACCGTCAATCAAAGAATATTCTCTGAAGCTTCGTTGTAATCTGTCTACGTTAGAAGTTATCAAAGCAATTGTTTCGGATTGATCCTCTGCAAATTTCAGCATAGCTTTAAAGTCTTTTCTATCGCCTCTGGTGGAGGATTCAACAATTTGAAATGTTTCAAGGACTTGGAAATTCTTTCTAAGGCAATACTGTGTTAATTGCTCGGTCTGGGTTTGGATACTGTATCCTTCTTGCTGTTCTTTGCTAGATACTCTAGCTAATATTATCGCTTTCATAGTTTCTATCCTTGCATAATATTATACACTTACAATAACTTCAGTATCTCCTGCTTTTAAGGCCCGCATATAGGCGAGGATTAAGTCGCGTGTCAGGTAACAGTCGTGTTTTTCTTCATCGCGTCGTTTAACTATTGGGAAAGTTGAAAGAATATAATCTGCATCATCTTCATTTATCTCGTAAAGATTAAAGAATAAAGCATCCAGTTTTGCCATTCTGTGTCTTCTGTCTTCTTCATGCCAGATAAAAGGATCTCCATCGTATCCCATATCTTTTGCAAATGGTTGCATATCCCATGCTGTATATGTGAGATGTAGTACATGCTCTTTAATAAACTCTGCAATAGTTCTTTTGCCTAATTTCTGTTCAAACATTTCTGGTTGTATAACAGGGAGTTGTTCGACACTATACCATGTCATATTTGTAGCTTGTATTTTCTGTCTTGTTACATAATCAAACATAAAAGAAGCTAGGTTTGATAGTATCAGAAAAGCATTAAGTTTGAACTCAATTTCACTCCCTTCTTCCGGAATCAGAAGAGGTAGTTTATGATTACATGCATATTTTGGGACAATGGTTGATATAAAAGTTCTTTCATTTGTTGTATTTGTTATGTCTCTAAAAGCAATTGCCCATTCTAGATCAATCTTTTCATTAACTTCTGATTCATCCACATAATATTGTGGCTCAATATAAAAATTTGGGTCTTTATGTTCATCCAATGTCGTATTTCTGCTGGATGCTGTAACTTTCAGGTTATTGGGATTTACATTAATAGATGAAGCGCGATGATCGTATTGTGATATACTTTTACCAACATACAATGGTAAGTAAAGAACATTTCCTTTCTTTAGTTTGTTTCCATTAACAGGGTAGAAACCCTCACTCTCTAATTGATCCAATGTCTTGAAAAGGCCAGAATCATTAGCCATATCGAACATACGCATATACTTAAGTTTCCAAATCTTATCTTTGGAATGATTGTTCAATACTGGAAATTTTTCATATATAGAAACAGTTATTTCTGCATCTCTTTTTGTGCGGAATATGGGGGCTGTACCAGTGTTAGGGTTCACACGGGCAAAGTCTTTAGCTGTTAGTGTGATTATTTTCTCAAGTTCATCTAGTTCACTTACATTATGTAGAAAGAAAGCCATATCTATATGATCAAAGGTTTTAGAGTCACCACCTGCTATGTATGTGCAAAACTTAAACCGCGAATCTATATCCGGAAAGAAAACTTTCTTGTTTTCAAAATCAAATAAGCTAGATAAACGACCTTCCGTTGCAATGATTCTAAAGAAATCAGATGAATATTTGTTTGAGGCTATTCCTGAAGGTGTTAATAAGCCGACAATACCTTCTGGGTTAACTAATCTATGAGCACGTTCTACAAACAATGCATATAGATTTATATCACCGCCTGATAATAATGGGTATTGACCATCTTTACGTGCTCTTACCATGGCAGTTTTTGAACGCCTGTCCGCTTTTTCATACAGATACCAAAGTTGATCCGCCTGTTTTTCTAATTCTTTAATCATTTGCTTTCGTGATGCTGAATTAGGTGCAAGAGATACTTCAGGTTTCCTTGATGCAAACCATTCTACCGGTTCTATTTTAATTCTGTCCCAAGGCGGATTACCTATGACTGCATCAAAACCGCCTTCGGGTTCTTGTCTTTCCCAATGTCTCCATACTCCGGGGAATGAGACCTCCCAATTCAAAAACCGCTCTTCTTCAATTAAGTCTCTTGCTTTGGTTAACAATTCTTGAAAAATCTTTACTTGTTCACGTTCTGTATTTACTTCTAATGTGCCATCCGCAATCTTAAATGGGTTGCCATAGTATCCAAGAACCCAACTATCAAATACTATTTTTTCTTCCGATGTTGAAGCCAACCATCTGAAAGCTTGATATAGCTGTAAAAAATCATTTAACGGTTTAGTGGTTTGTTCAACTTGCTTAAATGTGGATGAAGAAGTTTGAACCTCTGATATGTCAGCGTCAGTGAGATCTTCAATAATATTCATGCCAGAAACTGCATTTTCCGCTTTTGTAATTACATCGAAGGCCAAGAGTGAGCCTCGCTTTCTTATCTCATTCCAAACCGTTCCTACCCATTCTCCAAATAAAGAGTCTCCACAACGTAGATGGTGATCAAGAAATGATAGAGGCGCCCCTACGGTAAAGGTATGTAACCATAAGGACACTTTTGCCAGCTCAACCGCCATAGGGTTTTTATCAACCCCATAAATACAGCGTTTTAAAATCATTCGACGTACAATTTGTTTATCATCAAGCTGATCGTCTTGTATGCTCCAGCCGTGTTCTTGAGCTTGTTGAGTAATGAGCGAACGTATTGATTCTATCCTTTCTGATACAGATGATATGTACGGGTTATTCTCATCAGCCCAGGGTATGAAACCTTCTGTTTCGGATTCATCGATTGCTTCAAGGATGTTGTCGGCAAGATAGTCAACCAGACTTACAAGGAAATGGCCGCTTCCCATAGCTGGATCACAAATCTTTAGATCAAGCATTTTAGTTGCTGGGTCGTGCTGCTTGGCTAAACTGTTATTTCGCTTTTTATCCTTGGATTTTTTAATCTCTTTGATTTTATCTGTAAAATTGTCTCTGATTTCTTGAAGCAAAGTTCCAACTGCCCGTTCGATTATTAAACCAACCAGCGACTCTGGAGTGTAATAACTCCCAGATGTTTTTCGTGCGAAAATGTTTGGCTGTACTGATAAAGACCCGTCTTCATCAATTTTTGGATAAAACTCCAGTAGTCTTTCATATATAGATCCCAACTGCTGAACGGAGAGATCACGGTAGTTAATCCACTTCATTACACCGTTATCATCGATATGTGATAGTTTGTAAATAAGCGGTGCAAAAGTTGAGTCGGGGATTTTTACCCTGTTCAGTAAGCTATGTTTGTTACTGTCGAATAAACCACCATTATATGGTGGAACACCTATACGTTCTTCTCCTTTATCAATTAATTTAAATAGATTTAATGTGTGGTGGTAATAGTTATCCAGAGAGTTACTAAATGTATCTTTTTCTTCCATCCTTCTTTCAATGTCTTCACGTACTCTTTTCCTAAATCCGTAATCATCATATTTTTTATCATATACAGGTAATAGATTGCGGTCTTCAGCGTATAGAATAAATAAGAGACGGTAAAGAAGTGTGAGTGCATTTTCCCTCAGCTCATCGAGATATATATCGTTAGGATTAACGGGGACCTCTGGATCATTATCTTTTAAGGCATTTAGTAAAGAAGGAAAGACTTCTTCAAAAACAATCTCACTTAGGTCCTCTGCAACTTTAGATTCCCAATAGTGTCCACGTTCAAGAGCTATTTTATGAAATGTTTTTTGGTCCCTTTTCTGTAAAAACGCTTCTTTACGAAAAAGAAGATAAAAGACTTTTACCCAATCTTGTTCTTCTAAATTTATTGATGAGAAAAGGTCTGTTTGAAAACCAGGAAGTCCCAAAGCTAAAGGTAGATCAATTTCAAGATAATCTTCAGACCTTGATTGCGCGCGGTTGTAGTAAATGCGCCATAAACGTCCATTTGTTAGAATACCCCATCGCACATTACCGTTGGATTGAGTATCAACACTTGTTAAGTATCGTATGATCTGGTTTGAGGGAACTCCTTCCATAGGTTGATTACCCTTACGGTCGAGTCTCACATTCCAAGCCTTGGCTTCTAGGATCGCGGTTCCGTGTAAGTAACGCTTATACTGATCTTTTTCTTTATTTGCTTTGTTTTTGGAATCTTCATTTTCAAATAGTAGATAATCGGGAACGTCAGCGCGCCCTTTTTTTGCTGTGGTTTGTTGAGTTAAAAAACTATCCCATCCCAATTCTTTTAAAATAGGTTCGATTAAATCGTTTTCTGTTGTAGCTTCTATTGGATTTCCATCAGTCGGGAATTTGCTGAAAATATTATCTAGTTCTTCCTTAAATTTTTCTAATTCTTCTTCAACAATGGATTCCCATTCAGGATATTTTACTATCCCGTCTATTAAAAAATCTTCTGTGAATAATGAGCCTTTGATCATGTTAATCAACCAAATTAAAATCTGATATTTTGATCCTCTCAAACTTATCTAGTTTACTGAATATATCCGGGAAAAGTCTATGATTGCTTGTATTGTCCAAGTCTAGATCCAATATCTCTGATTTTGTTCTTTGCCATGTTCTATAATTCATAGTTGATAATAAATTACGTAAACCTTGAATGCCTATAGAATTAACTAATGCCAGTGTTCCTATGAGGCTAATGATCTTTTTAGGTTTATAGTGCCTTGATCTTTCTATCTCTATAAATAAGTCTTCAGGTTTAATATCGGATTTGCAATCAATATGCCAGTTTTTCCAAATCAAATTAAAATAATGAATCAAGATACTTTTCGATATTCGGGCACTAAATAGATTATGAAACGTAAGTTCAATAGGCATATTTATTTTCTTTAAATTACTATAGATAACTCTTTTATTGTTAAGCCTGACTTCCATTCTTAAGACATTAATTTTACTATCATATTGTATTTTCTTAAAAAGGTCGAGTTGTAAGTAGTTATCTTTTTCTATACACCTTTTTTCAGAAATCCTAGATCTATCTAAATCTTTTACTTTATCATAAAAAATTATTTCATAAGAATTAGCGTGGTATCTTACTGAGTGCCCATAATTTCTATAATCCGTGCTGCTCAAATCTAATATTTGATTCAAATTTATTTTCCCTAATTCTTTCAAGATGTATGAACATTTGGTGTATTTATCTAAACGAATATTTTTTGAAAAGTGGATAGTTGAAACGTTTGCATTAATTAGCTTATCTTCGGTAGTAATAACTCCCATTATCTTAAGTTTTTCCTTAAGTTCAGCAATAAGTTCATAGAAATCCTCACTTTTAAGTTCGTCAAAATTATTGCCGTACAAAATTTTGGGAGCTGAAAATTCAATTCTCAACTGTAATAAGAACTTTTCTTCATTATTTCTTGCAATCAATGTAAGTCTGGGAAGATAGCCATGCTTTTGTATATCTTTCTTTTTAGGGTTGTTCACACATTTAAAATAGCCTTGATTAGACTTTGGATAATAAGGTTTAAGTATTAATCCTACTGCACTAGGGCTGAATCTCGTTGGTTTAGAGATAATGAAGTCGTTTTTATCAAGGGTTATTACTACTGTATCAATCATTGTCTTCCTTAGTGTTCATTTCCAATTCTTGATTATTAAAATGTGGATTCTCTTGGATTATTTCGGGATTTTCCTTAGCTATTTCAACTAAGGTTTCAAAAAAGTTAAGAAGATTAATTCTAGCGGAAGAGACCTCAAGGGGTGTTAGTGATTCAGAAGATTTATCCCTTAATAATTCTTCTAAACTTACTTCAGAAATTCTTTCTTGTTTAACTACTGATTCTGACATAAAACAAATAATATCGGATTGTTTAAATGTGGATGGGACAAGTTATAGCTACAAATATGTCCCCAAATTTATAGTTTGTAGGTTGGATTATCTATACCTGCAAATTCAGCTAAGGTTTCGAGAAATGTTTTTTCTTGCTTCTGTTGTTTTGTTAAATTTTCACTTGCCTTTTTAATCCTGAAAGTAGCTTTTCTTATTCGATTATATGCTTTTGTTTCTTCTTCTAGATCTTCAGGAATATCCAAAGCTATCAGATCGATTAAATCCCAATACCTTATCCCTTCAGTTTTATCTAGGAGAATACCGATAGAGGGGTCTATATTTGAAAAGGACTTTATGTGTTTTGTTCCAAGGTATTCATCTTTCAATGACTTAATATCTTTCCATCTGTATTCTATATCTTCTAATCGGGTTTCTTTGTAAATTGGAATAGAAATTGCTATTTCGTCTTTGTTTTTAGTTAATACTATGGGACAAAAGTTATCGGGTATGAATATTTTTCCCGTAGCAAGAAGCAATTTTATAGAGTCTTCCCAGAGTTTAGATAAGTTGTATTTTTTTAGCAGATTGATTATTTTTGAATTTAAATATACAGAGGGAATTTTTTGGTAATATAAATTCTTATGCAAAAGTTCTTTGGTTTGTTGGAAGTTGATTTTATCTTGATATTTTTGCATATATCTGAAGGATTGATAGTGTAACCAACATTTCCAAAGTGCTAAACATTGTTTGGTTATTTCATAGTTATAGAGCAAATAATCATCTGGCAATTTTGCATACTTTCTTCTTGATTCCTCTGTTAAGAAACCTAAATGTGCTTTTTTAATTCCAAAAGCGATTTCGGTCAATTGAAATATCTCCGAAATTTCTAAAATATCGTTGATAAAATCATCATTAATTAATAGGAGTTTAGCGATATTGCTAAATTGTCTGGTTCTTTTGTTATGATATTTATTTTCTTGACTTTTTTCATCGAAATAGAGTTCACCATCTATACACTTCTGAATATTCTTCCTTTTGAAATTCCTCCATTTTCTGTCTTTATCTATTTTGTGTATATAGAGGAAACCTAAAAGGTTAAGTTTATCAACAACAAACCTTATGTGTTTCTCTAAGTTCATCTTGAAAATTTCACAAATTCTATATCCCACATGTTTTAACTCTATAGCATAAGGAATAATCTAGAATTGCTATTATTTGATTCAAGGGTATCTATACAATATTACATTCTTTATAATAACTAGTAGAATATTTTCTTCACAATTATGATCAAGAATTAGATCTATTTTGGAGTGTTGAATGCGTCGCTCTGGATGTGCATATCTCATTGTAGTTTTTATATCAGCATGACCAAGAATTTTACTCACTGCTACTATGTTCCCTGTATTTTCTATCATTCTTGTAGCGGCAGTATGTCTCAAATCATGAAATCTGAGTCCCTTAATGCCTGCCTTTCTACAAGCGGTTCCAAAGGTTCTCTTTAACGCACTTGGATTCTTTTGGCTGTAGGGTAAATCTTCATTTGTTAGAAACACATAGCCACTGTGCTGTGTTTTGATTTTTTGCTTTAAGAGAATCCCTCTTAGTTTCGAATTGATAGGTATCAGTCTTGCTTTTTTGCTCTTTGATATATCTTTTCTTATTGTTATAAGACTTTTATCAAAATCTATATCCTCCCAAGTAAGAGTTAAAACTTCCATTTTACGCATACCAGTATTAAGGGCAGTTATTAAGATTTGTTTAAGTAATAGTGTAACTCACTATAAACATTGACCTATCTATTCATAATCTACCATATTATGATTAATGCGCAAGATGTTTTTTTAAAAGTTTGCAGTAACCTAGTATTGATCAAATAACTAGTTTATCTGTATCGTCCGTCTAAAATTTTATACTATAGATTTCAAAATTAACTGGAGTTTATTTAAAAGAGAGAATTTGATCTATCTTGTGCATAGTAATTATTAGGCCTGTGAAAATTTCATATAGATATATCAGCAGATTTCAAAGTTCCTCTATCTTCCATAAATTCGTTCGGGATGAAATCTAAGAAAATCGAAGGTTTGGAAGGGAAAGAGTCTTTTTTTGGATCAAATTGCCATTTATTAGATAATATATAACAACACTTTCTCGTTCTTGTCATAGCAACTATAAATTTTGAAATCTCTATATCACTAATGCTATCCTGGTTTCTTGGCATATTACCGTTCACAGCACCTACAATGAAAACATGCCCTCCTGAGAGACCTTTACATCCTTCGTATGAAGTTAATAATAAGTGAGGTTCAGTTTTGTCTATGATAACTTCCTCTTCTTGTATCAGACTTTCTTTATAGCCTAGCTTAAAACTATCATAATGTTTTCCTAAGCGATTTGTTAACTCTTTCAGGACATCCTCATAAGTATCAGATTCTACATCCAAACTATTAACTAAAGTTATATTATATTTTTGTTCATCTATGAAATTCTCGTTTAGGTGCATAATGATGGGTTCATTGTCATAACTTTTTTCAACTAATTCCTTTAACTGTTTAGAATCTAAAAATAATTCTGATATTATTCGCCAACCCAAATTAGATTCTTCATTCTTTCTTAGTAACTTATAGGCATCAAAATAATTGTAATCAGCATCTGTTGAAGGGTTATAGATTATATGTCTAAATTTAGGTTTAAGCTTTTTATATATGTGATTTAAGTATTGTCTTGTACCTATAATTAAGGCAGTAGGATATGGATTTTCTTCGTTGTGAGATTCTACAATATCATCTTCATCTATTTTCTTAATCTCTGATTCTATAAATTTTGTTATTATAGGGAATGTGGTTAAGCAGGCTGTTATAACTTTGGGATACTTATTATTTAAGTCTTTCTTATCTTCTGTAAATGGTATATATCTACGTTCTATCCTGTTGTTTAAATATCCTTTTTTACTCACATTCGCAATAAACCCATTAACGGATTCCACAATGACTTCTGGACATCTGCTACAGAAAGGCAATTCATAGCTTTCGTATTCTGAAGAGTTAAATAGTGCTCTTAAATGGTCGGATGTTGAGTTCCGCCCACTATAAACCGCTTGATCATCGTCACCTGCGATCAGTATACGACCTCTACTTTCGAGTTCTTTAATTACTGCCACTTCCATTTTGTTGAAGTCTTGATATTCATCTATAAGAATCAAATCATATTCCGGGAGCTCTAATGTATTTTCTATACAATGTTTGTATAAGCGATATACAGAGTCGTCAAAAGAAACAGCTTTGTAATAATCGCCTCTTTCTAAATAATATTTAATTTCACCGCAGTTTTCTTCAAGGATTTGAAATCTTGATTGAAAATCCTTGAAATTTAGTCCAGTTAAAGATGCATCCATTTTAATTAGTTTTGGAAGGTAACTCACTAATTCATATTTGGAACCCTTTACTTTATATAATTGACCAATTGCATACTCATGGAAGGTTTTAATTTCACCGTAATCTGATAGCTGTTTATGCATATCATTTACGAGTCTACGTATAAAGGTCATAACTAAATTGTTTTTTGATTCTGTTTTTTTTAGTAATTGCCTGAAAGTATATGTTTTTCCAGTTCCTGCACCAGCCACAATAATTATTTTGTCCGCTGAAGAATCTAGAATATTTTGGAGTAATGCTTCTCTTTCTTTTGCTTGTGGTTGCGTGTTTTTCATTGAATTGTAAAAGCTAAAGGAACAGGCTTCAGAAGTTGATAATATTTAGTTTGCCTTATAAAACAATTTAGTACAAAATGACTCTCTAAAAAATATCTTAACTTATGGACCTATTATAGGGGGGCAGGTCACTATGGGACAGTTAATTTCTATCTTAACGGTGAACAGGAAAGCTCGGCAAATTTTGATTAACTATGGCATTTTAGTTGCTACATCTTTTTAGTTTTTTCCCTCTTTGCTAATTCCTGCATATCTTCATGAATATCAAGCTCATCCACTATCTCTTCGCCAATTAGAGATTCGATAATGTCTTCTAAGGTTACAATGCCAATATATTCGTCTTTTTCGTTTTTTACACAAAAAAGGTGTCTTCGGGTAATGATGAAACGCTTAAGAAGCTCGTTTAGGTACATATCTTCTGATACATTGTCAGGAGCAACCATTATGTTTCGTAGAGTTTTATCCCGCTCGCCGCTTAGTAAAGCCATTGAAACATCGCTTCTTAGTGCAACACCTACGATATTGTCTGGATCACCTTCAGCATAAACCGGTACTCTGCTATAATGCCAGTATTCCGAATCAAGGTTGATATCACTAAGAATCGTCGTATCAGGCATCTCTTGTACAACAGATTTAGGAGTCATAATCTCTCCTACACTCATATCATCTAATCTGAGGGCGTTAGTTACGATCTCAGCCTCTTCGGGGAGTATGCTGCCGCCTTGGTGAGTGAGGTCTGTAAGGCTCTTTAAATCATCCTCAGTAGGAAAGTTGAGATGTGAGTTTTTGCCCCATAACTTAGTTATTAAGACGCTCAGCTTTACAAATGGCCATAATATTTTGATAAGAAATTCGATTATTATAGATAGACGCGGAGCAAGTGTGTTTGCATATGTTACTCCAAGAGATTTAGGAATTATTTCACTGAATATTAATACTCCGCCTGTGAATGCACCCGAAAACACCCCTAGCCATGTGTCTCCGTAATGTCTGGCGACTAGAGAGCCTGCAATCGATGCTCCCAAAACATTTACCGTAGTGTTAAGAGAGAGTATTGCTGCGATGGGTTCATCAATTTTATCTCTGAGACGAGCAAGTCTAATTCCTCCTGGATCGCCCTCGCGTCTTAGCGATTCAATCCTACTACGTGAAATAGAGTATATTGCGGCTTCCATAAGTGAACATAAGAATGAGCCGATCAAACTAATCGCGGTTATTATCACTATTGCATACATTGATGGATCTCCTTTAAATCATTAAACTCCTTCAGCTTTGCTCTCGACGCCGATATTAATTAAGGCGTCTCCTCTGTTTACTACTGGCAGGCTTCTAAGTCCTATAACATAGCCGTCTGTGCTTGATCTTATTTTATATTCAGTCTCACCAAAGGGATCGGTAATACTCGCGATGATCTGGTTTTTTTTGACTTTCTCTCCATATTCCACAAATACTCTATAAATCCCTGAATTTCTTGCACGAATCCACGCTGTGCTTTGAATCTCAACGGGCTTCTTTAGCTTTCGTGGATTTGTGGTATTCATTTTCAAATACTTCATTAGTCGTTTGATTCCGTTCATGCCTTCCTTAATTGCAAGCTCATCAAAACGGAGTGCTTCCCCACCCTCGAAAACTAGCATAGTTTTCCCCATTTCATGAACCGCTTTTCTAAGTGAATCGTCTCTTAGTTTAGAGTTAATTATGAAAGGAGATGCGAAAGCTCGAGCAAGAGTCAAATTGTCTGGTACATCAAACGTGCACCTCATCTGTGGATAATTATCATTTGTCCCGCCTGTATGTAGGTCTACCCCGTAATCAATTACAGGCAGTATTTCGTTCATCAAAGTGTGAGCTACTCTTGAAGCAAGTGAACCGGTTTTAGTTCCTGGAAAACTCCTGTTAAGATCCCTGCCATCAGGCAGGTATCGAGACTTATTTAAAAAGCCGTAAACATTAACTATAGGCACGGCAACTACCATTCCCCTAGTTGGGATAATCGATTTGCTAACAATCAGGCGTCTAATAGTTTCAACACCATTTAGTTCATCTCCGTGAATACCGGCCATGATCAGAAGTCTAGGGCCCTTCTTTTTACCCCTGTAAACAAAAACGGGAAGGTCTATCATGGTGTGAGTAGGCAGTTTGGCTACGTTTAGATTGATTTGCACATTCTGCCCAGGAAGTATTTCCTGACCGTTTATTATTACTTTCTCTGACATCTATATTTTTACTCTGTCTTTAATAAGTGTTTTACGGTGTGCATTTTCTTCAATAAATTCATAAATTTTTGCTGCTACGTCAACTCCACTGGCTTTTTCAATCCCCTCAAGACCGGGGGAGGAATTTACCTCAATAATCTTAGGACCAGTACTCGATTGCAGCATGTCTACCCCTGCAACATTGAGACCTAATAGTTTTGCTGCTTTTATAGCAGTTGAACGCTCACTTCTACTAAGTTTGATTTCATTAGCACTCCCACCCCTATGTATATTAGAGCGAAACTCTCCTTCAGCGCCCTGTCTTTTCATGGCCCCAACTACCTTGCCGCCCACGACAAAAGCCCTTATATCAGCACCCTTAGATTCTTTAATAAACTCTTGTATCATCATGTTGGCCTGAATACCGTAAAATGCTTCCATAACAGATTTTGCAGCTTTTTTGGTTTCCGCAAGCACGACTCCTATGCCCTGGGTACCCTGAAGCAGTTTTATCACAAGAGGAGCTCCCCCAACTTCATCAATCAAGCGATTTATATCGTCAGGGTCTGATGCGAAAGCGGTGACCGGCATTCCCAATCCAGCTCGGGATAAGATCTGCATACTACGAAGTTTATCTCTTGACCTTGTAATAGCCTGCGACTCATTTGCAGGGAACACATGCATCATTTCAAACTGTCTTACAACCGCAGTACCGTAAAATGTCCTTGAAGCTCCTATCCTCGGAATCACTGCATCTATTCCTTCAAGCTTCTTGCCATCATAGTATATTTCGGGGTTTTTCTTCTCTATGACCATAGAACATTTGAGAAAATCTATTACTTCAACGTCGTGACCTCTTTCTAAACCTGCTTCAAGAAGTCTTCTTGTCGAATATAAATTTGCGTTCCTAGATAGTATAGCAATCTTCATTTCTTGCTCCTTTTTAGTTTTTGCTTGTACGAAAGATTAGATTTAGATACATCAACTACAAATCCCTTTTTCAATAGCTTTCTTCCAAGGAGTACGGGGTATTCCATTTTAGAGCGGTCACTCAGAGACAGTTCAATTTCGAACTTTTCTCCAAATAAAGTTATCAAGGTTTTTATAATACATCTTTCCTCCGACTTTCCAAAAGAATTTTTGATCCTCTTTTTGGCATGAAGAGGGACTCTAAACCTTTTTTCATTGTAATCAGGATGAGTGGGATCAAGTAGATAAAAAGAAACGTATTTTTGGCCGTCCTTTTCTGTTATTTTGATATTATGGCAGTGTATTGCAGAAGTGAAAGCCCCAGTATCGATTTTAGCATCGACATCATATAGCCTCATTTTGGGAAAGTCTACTTTATCCTTTCTGCCTATAATCTTCTTTATCTCTTGTTTCTTTTTCATAAATAATTTCTTGACATTATTACATAAATTCATCATCCTGTATGTAAGGAGAACAATTTGTGTTCAACTTTACCTCACAGCTTGATGACCTTTTCCTAGCTATTTACCACTACCTGGTAGCCCATTTGAGAGATGAGCTCTTTACAGCGGCAGTACTTCTGGTCGTTCTTTTACTAATTGTTACACTGCACGGTAAGTTGTCTGTTTGGGTATCAAAATCAGAATGGAAGTATAAAAAGTACTCTCATTATCGGTCCGGACGATGACCTGCGCATTTGCGGCAAGGTAGTGGCGGTCAAGCGACAAACGTCTTAATAGAGGCATCTATGAAAGGAAGGGACAAAGAAGTAGCAAAGATTAGAAAGGCAAATAGGGCCAGTGCCGTTGGCAGGCTCTTTTTGGGTGAAATAAAAAGCTGGCATGATTTCATAGAATCAGATACTACGAATTTGGATTCGCTTCCTAGAAGACAATTAAAGGCTGGGCACGCAGATGTAAAGAGCCGTTTATCAAGAGAGATCGAGAAATTTTGCAAGAAGAACTTTCCCAATATGACGATTGATCTCTTATCTGATCTTTTTGAAGAAATAAAGGCACATCGTGGAATAGACATTCCGCTCAAAGACTTTGAGGAGAAATATGCTCCATTCCATCCAGAAGTAATTCGAGATATCCCGAGCCATGCCACTGTAGATATATCCTTATGGGGATTACAATTCAAATTTCCAGAATATTTTTTATCAAATGATATCATTCAAGCCTTCCTCAACCTAAAAGAGGCCACAAAGAACATAAAGACTTACGGTAATATCTCTCATGCTGAGGCCGAACAAAATCGAGATGAAATTAAGAGAATAATCCGAAGGCAGGAATATGCTTCAAGAACTTGTATCTTGTGTTGCTTTAATCTAATTGAAGCATACTTGAACGGCATAGCCTGGAACTTTGCTCAAGACAGCAATAAGATGAACTCTTTATCAGGCAACAAACAAAAACTCATAAGAGGAGAAAATCCAGCTATTTTTAAGAAGAAACTCTTGGAGTATCCGGAAATTATCGCGGGGTCGAAGCTTTGGACCGAAGATCAAGATCCTGTGAAAAGCTTCTTGTCGGACATAAAACCATTCAGGGATTCACTGGTTCATCCTTCACCTTTTTCATTTCCGCAAGAGTTTGGAGGATATGATAAGCTCAAGAACTTTTATTCTGTAGATACTCAGCTGACTGAAAATACAGCTGGGTTAACTGTTGGTATCATCCAAATGATCCATAACCATATAACTGGAAATAACAACAATAATTGCCCTAAGTGGCTTCAAGAACTGAATGATGCAATTTCAAATCAATAAGCGTTCATGCATGGTTAAATAATCATGATTATGGCCGGTGAAAAGGTAGCGGACATAGAAGCAAACGAAGGAGACCTGTTAATTGTTCGCCAGCAACCTGTAGCGGAAAGTGGAGACATTGTTGTTGCCCTTCTCTACGAGGAAGCGACTGTGAAGCGGCTGTTCATACGCGAGGCGAGGATTGAGTTGCGACCAGCGAATCCCAAGTACAAACCTGTCATGATCGGTCCGGACGATGACCTGCGCATTTGCGGCAAGGTAGTGGCGGTCAAGCGCACCGCTCACTGAACGCAGTCAAAAAGCTTCACAGTCAAGAGAGGAGGAGGGCAATGCCATCGTACAATCTAAGAAGGTTTTCCAATCCGGACGCAATCAAGTCCATCGGCCGAGATCGCCTCATGGCCCTGCTCGGCCCTCACAGCGAGTTCCTTGAAGAGCGCGGCGTTAGATTGCCAGCGTCTCACGAAAGGTTAAAGAAATTCTACTTAAAGTTGCTAATGAGAATACACAGATATTACGAAGCCCCGCCCCTAATTTGTGGTTTACGGAATACGCTGATAGCGCAATAGTATTTTATCTGCTCTGCTGGGTCAACATCAGACAACTCTGGAAGATCAATCCTGTGATAAGCGATATTTACTTTAAAGCATGGTATGAGTTCCACCAGGCGGGTGTTGTAATTCCATTCCCGCAGCAGGACGTCTGGTTTAAGAACAATCTTAAGGTTGAGATAGAGAAAGATCTCGGAGAAAACCTTCAAGAACAGCCGGAAATTGGGGAGGACAAAGAATGACTTCTAGATTAGTGAAAAAAACTTCGATAAAAAAGGGACTTCGGCCCGGCTCACTTATTTATATTGGAGAGCAGAAAGTTGATAAAGTCAGGATAAGGGTGATTGACTACGATGAGACAAATCTCAGCGAGCATGAATTTGAGAGTATCGAAGAAACTTTTCCCTTTAAAGATAAAACTTCAATATCATGGATAAATATTGACGGACTCCATGATATTGAAGTGCTTAGAAAGCTAGGTGCCCATTTCGGCATTCACAACCTTGTGCTAGAGGACATATTAAATACAGACCACCGCCCTACAATCGATGATTACGGAGACTATATTTACACAACTCTTAAAATGCTCTATTACGATGAGGAAAGAAACATCATAATGGAAGAGCAGTTGAGCTTAGTCCTTTTTAATCATACTGTAATCTCATTTCAGGAAAGCGTTGGAGATACATTTGAACCAGTAAGGCAGAGAATACGAAAGGGCAAAGGTATGGCAAGAAAGGCAGGCGCTGATTATCTTGCATACATACTGATAGATGCTGTTGTCGATAATTATTTTCTAGTGCTTGAGATACTTGGCGAGTGCATAGAAGGGCTTGAAGACGAGCTTATGAATGATGCTTCCGATGCGACACTTAAAAACATACACAGCCTTAAGAGAGAGATGGTATTGCTTAGAAAATTTATCTGGCCGGTTAGGGAGCTTATAAACGAGTTTGATCGAACTGGATCGCCGTTAATTGATAAAACTACATCTATTTATATAAGAGACTTATACGGTCATGCAATCCAGTTAATAGACACCATGGAAGCTTATAGGGATATGGTCTCGGGAATGCTGGATACTTACTTGTCAATCTCTGGCAACAAAATGAATGAAGTAATGAAAACGCTGACTATAATGGCCTCAATCTTTATACCCCTTACTTTTATAGCTGGTCTTTACGGAATGAATTTCGATAACATGCCTGAGCTTCATAAATCCTGGGGCTATCCGGTCGTCGTAATAATTATGGTTTTAGTTGCTTCGGGTTTGGTGTATTACTTCAAGAAAAAGAAATGGTTTTAACGAATATAAAATATATTAATTCTATTCTAAAAACAGCAAGTTTTCAGAGAAGTTTTTAAGTAGCTTTAATGTTAGATCGAAGATTTTCAACATCTTGCAGATCTAGCTATATTAATCACTCATTTAATCATCCCAGATATCAAACCTCTTTAACAAATAGGGTTTGTTCTTTTCAAATATTGCAGCTTGGTCAA
>JBBDIN010000114.1:0-17324 GCA_040880385.1 Thermodesulfobacteriota bacterium
AAGCATTGAAAGGTACTGGAGTTAAGTGGATAAAAGGCGTAGATCCCTATAATTTAACAGAGTCTATAAAGGTGCTGACAGAAGCCTATGAAGAAGAGGAAGGCCTCAAAGTAATCATATCCAGAGGGGAATGTCAGCTAGAGAAGACAAGGCGAGAAAGAGGGCAGATCAAAGAAAAAATAAAAGTTGGGAAACGTGTTAAGCAGCAAAAACTGGGAGTAGATCCTGAGGTTTGCACAGGGGATCATTCCTGCATGCGCTACAACGGATGCCCTTCTTTAACACTAAAGGATAGTCCTACAATACTCAGAGAAGACCCAGTTGCCCACATTGATTACTCTTGTGTGGGTTGTGGCTTGTGTGGTGAGATAGCCCATGCGGCTGTACTCTGTCCGTCTTTTTATAGAGTAGAGATTATTGATAATCCTTCAATGTTTGATCGCTTAGGAGCTAAAATAAACAGATCATTGCTTCATATGATCTCTAAAAATGGATGGATGGGTTAAATCAATATCTATTGGTTTGAATTTCCTTATTAAACAGTTTTTATTTAAAGTTTAATGATTGGATGGCTCGAATATCGCCTCCAAGTGAAGGCGGTTTAACTTAGGGCAAAACTTACCGAGAAAACTTTTACCATACGATAATTTGTTGTACTATAGTTTTTTTGGCGACACGAAAAATAACATGCAGAAAAAAAGTGATCTAATAAAAGTATTAATCCCTGCAGTGGGCGGGCAAGGAGGAGGGGTTCTCACCGAATGGGTGGTTCAAGCTTTTTTCCTTGAAGATTTTGATGCTCAGGGGATAAGTCTCCCCGGTCTCTCTCAAAGAGGTGGATCAACGGTATATTACCTTGAGGCTCATCCCAAACCGGAATCAGAGGACAAATCGATTATTTTTGCCCAGTTCCCGGTACCTGGAGAAATCGACATTATACTGGCACAGGAGTTCTTGGAGTTAGGCAGGGCTCTTGAGCTTGGTTACGGCTCGGATAAAACAACAATTGTTACCAGCACTCATAGGATATATTCAACACTTGAGAAAATGCCTATTGGGAGTGGTATTTATTCAGATGAAAATTTAAGGAAATTAGCAGCAGGTTTTTCTTCTAAGTTTATAGAGATTAATGCACTTGAGCTTTCTAAAGCAAATGGAATGGATGAGCTGGCTGTTAATGCAATTTTGCTGGGTGCGCTAAGCGCTTCAGGAGCTGTTCCAATTGAGAAACGCTCATTTATACGTTCAATAGAAATGGTAGGAGTTGCAGTAAATGCCAGCTTAAAAGCTTTTGAAGTAGGCTGGGAATATGCTCATAGTAATTATGATCCACATATAGACCTCTCAGCTAAGTGGAGTAGTTTTGTCGAGGAGAGGGTAAATAAATTAGAGGATAAATATAAGGAAGATTATCTTGCTAGAGTTTCAAATATAGAGTCTGAATATCCTGAGAATCTTAAAGAGATACTAGCAGAGTCGGTTTATAGATTAATCGACTACCAAGACATTAACTATGCTGATAAATATTTGAATGAAGTAAATTCGATTAAGATACTAGACGCTGAAACTAAAGGAACAAACTATCTTCTTACTGAGCTTTTTGCTAAGAATCTTGCATTACTTATGAGTTATGAAGATGGGATAAGAGTGGCTGAGCTTAAAATCAAGTCAGATCGGTTTAAGAGAATTAGAGAGGAAATGAGGGTGAAGGATGACCAGGTTTTTCATGTAGTGGATTACTTAAAACCTGAGGCTGAGGAGATCTATGGGCTTTTGCCAAATATATTAGTTGCACCCGTGTTGAGTTTCACCCAGAGTCGACTTTTTAAAAAGATATGGTGGAGAAAAAAGCCTTTAACGATGGGACAAACCCCTGTTACAAATTCTTTCAGCGGATATCTGAGACTTTGGATGCTTACAAAGATAAAATTTCTAAGGCCGTACTCTTTTAGGTATAAAAAAGAATACAAATTAATAAAAGCTTATAGAGAAGCAATTAATAAATATGCTTCATATGATTACAAAGTGGCTTGTCTGGTTGCTAAAAGCGCCCAGATGGTAAAGGGCTACGGAAAGGTAAGAAGAAGGACTATGGATGCCTTTTACCGCTTTGTGGATAATATTATCTCTCCCCTCGCAGCATATGAGAGTAATAATAGAAAGAACTTCGATATAACGTTAGAAATCGGGCAGGAAGCTTATACCCTTATATCCGGTGAAACTATTGAGGGGATAGACAAGGCTGAAAAACTCGCTCAGGATGTTCTTGAAAAAAGAGCGGCCTAAACTTTATAGCTCTCATTAACTACAACTTTTCATCAAATTAATAAAATCTTGGAATAGATACGAAGCATCATGAGGGCCGGGGGATGCCTCGGGGTGATACTGGACAGAAAAGGCGGGGTGTTTTTTATGTTTTATTCCTTCTATAGTTTGATCATTTAAGTTGATATGTGTTACTTCTATATCTTTACCTAAACTCTCGGTATCTACAGCAAATCCGTGGTTCTGAGACGTAATTTCGACTTTCCCGGTTTGCAGATTTTTTACCGGCTGATTAGCGCCCCTATGGCCAAACTTGAGCTTGTAAGTCTCTGCGCCAAGCGCCAGGCTTAAAATCTGGTGCCCTAGGCATATGCCAAATATTGGTTTTTTCCCAATCAAAGTTCTTATGCTTTCTACAGCATAAGAGACTGCCGCCGGATCACCCGGGCCGTTTGAAAGGAATATTCCATCAGGATCAAGAGCAAGAACTTCATTCGGAGGGGTTCTGGAAGGAACAACGGTGACTTCGCACCCATGATCTGTGAGCTTTCGAAGTATATTTTGCTTGAGTCCAAAATCGTAGGCAACTACTTTGAATTTATCTTCAGCTTGTAAATCTTTCTCATCAAGCGTCCGCCAACTGTGGGTGCCTTCATTCCAGTTATAAGGCTCTTCGCAGCTGACTTCCGTTACTAGATCAATTCCTACAATACCTTCTGATGATTGAACTTTCTTAAGCAAACTTTTAGGGTCTAGGTCTTCAGTTGAAATTGCCGCTTTTTGAGCGCCCTTAGATCTAATTAACTTTGTTAGAGACCTTGTATCAATTCCTTCAATACCAACAATGCCGTAATTAGCCAAATAAGACTCTAGATCACCTTGTGAGCGCCAATTACTCGGTGTCCTCCAGTACTCTTTAACTACAAAACCTTTAAGAAAAGGTCTTCTGGATTCAACATCCTCTTCATTTACCCCGCAATTGCCTATTTCAGGGTAAGTCATCGTAACTATTTGACCGTTGTATGATGGGTCTGTAAGGATTTCCTGGTAGCCGGTCATAGATGTGTTAAACACTACTTCACCAAATACCTCTCCCTCTGCTCCGAAACCAGAGCCCTCAAAAACCGTTCCATCTTCTATGACTAGCAGTGCTTTTTTCATGAATTCGGATGAGAAAATACATTCTTATTTTACTTATGTCAAAGTGCGGTGCGGCACCGGTCTAAAATTCAACCCTCGATTTTGAAGAACTTGTTTAATATAAATCTATTTCTAATCAGATAGCCCTTTTCGTAAAATCTCATTTACAATTTTTGGGTTAGCTTTTCCTTTGGTTTCTTTCATTACCTGACCCACAAAAAAGCCCATTAGTTTTTGATCCCCCGCTTTATATCTCGAAATTTCACCAGGGTGGTTTGCAAGAATTTGCGATATGACATTTTCAAGCTCAGATTGATCCGAGATTTGAGTCATGCCTTTTTCTTCAACTATTTGATTAGCCGTCTTTCCACTTGATAACATATCTTCAAATACTTCTTTTGCTATCTTTCCGCTAATGGTTCCATCCCCTATAAGATTTAACAGCTCCCCTAGTTTGTCCGGGCTAATAGGGAATGATTCAATATCATCATCTTCTTCTTTAAGCTCTCTTAGTACTTCTGTCATAATCCAATTGCTTACAATCTTGGGGTTGTTATGAGTTTTAAGACAATCTTCAAAATAGTTGGCTATTTCTATAGTTGATGTAAGAACTCCGGCGTCATATTCCGGCAAATTATACTCTTCTTTAAACCGGGCCAGCTTCTGATCGGGAAGCTCGGGAAGTGAATTTCTTATCTTCTGAATTTGTGCTTCTTCTATAACTACCGGCAGAAGATCAGGATCGGGGAAATATCTGTAATCATGAGCTTCTTCCTTTGATCTCATGGAAAAAGTTACACCTTTATTTGAGTCAAAGAGCCTTGTTTCCTGTACAATCTCTTCTCCGTTTTCAAGTGATATAATCTGCCTCTTGATTTCATATTCTATTGCTTTCTGAACGTATCTAAACGAGTTAACATTTTTTATCTCTGCTTTTGTGCCGAGCTTATCACTACCTTTGGGTCTTAGTGATACATTGGCGTCGCACCTTAAGCTTCCTTCTTCCATATTGCCGTCACAAACGCCTATATATCTAAGGATAGAACGGATCTTCTTCATATATTCGACTGCTTCTTCTGCGCTGGCTATCTCTGGTTCGCTTACGATTTCCACAAGCGGAACCCCAGCTCGGTTTAGATCGACAAAACTAGAATTCCCGTGGTTTTCATGAACTAATTTCCCGGCGTCTTCTTCCATATGAATTCTAGTTAGATTAATTTTTTTAGTAGATCCATTGGTTCCGATCTCTACCCAGCCGCCTGTAGAAAACGGTTCTTCGTACTGAGAAATTTGATACCCTTTGGGCAGATCAGGGTAGAAATAGTTTTTCCTAGCAAAACGTGAGCGTAGATGTAATTCACAATTAAGAGCAATAGCAGCTTTAAACGCTAACTCCAATACTTCTTTGTTTAATACAGGAAGTACCCCCGGCAGACCCAAACAAATCGGGCTTACATGGCTATTGGGACTTCCGCCGAACTCGGTTGATTCAGGGGCAAATATTTTTGATTTAGTCTTGAGCTGAGCATGGACCTCAAGACCTATTACCGGTTCAAATTCCATTTCATAAACTCCTTTTTCAGTTAAAGTAATACTGATTAATAGTCTAAATTTGTCAAGGAACAAAATGATATGAGTAGAACTATTTTAGTAGTTTCCCCACACCCTGATGATCTTGAAATTGCAATGGGCGGCACAGTTGCAAAATTGATTGATCAAGGTGTGAGTGTTGTATCGCTCGTGGCTACGGATGGTAGAGGGAGCACAACGGTTGATGAGCTAACGGGGGATGAATTAGCCGAAGTAAGAAGGCAGGAGGCCAGAGAAGCAGTTTCAGTTCTCGGTATCCAAACATTGATACCATTGCCTATAGAAAACGTTAAGACTGAGAAAAATAAACAACACTTCAAAAATGATTTTAAAGAGACGATATTGCGATTTAAACCCGGGGAAATTTATATTCCTCACCCACAAATTGATAAGCATCCAACACACCAGATTGTGTCAGAATTAGTGTTAGATGAATTGAGGGAGTTGTCTAATAATAAGGAGTTCAAAGTTGAGAAGATCTGGTGCTATGAAGTGTGGACGCCATTCTCTAGCTATGACAGAGTCGAAGATATATCTAAATTTGTAGATCTGAAAATTATGGCAATTGAAGCCCACAGAAGCCAGCTTGAATATAAGAATTATACTGAAGGGATTTTAGGCCTTAATAAATATAGAGCTGTATTTGATGAGAGGCACGGGGTAACGAAGATGGAATACGCGGAGGTCTTTATTGAATTGATGTTATAGGGATTTACTCTCTAAGATATGTTTTACTTAGAAATATGTCCGGTTTTCATGCTCCATAGTAGCATGTCTAGTTCTTCAATTTCAATACCCAATTCGGTCGCGAATGTTTTCATTTGCTAATTACTATAACTTTAGCTCGACAAAGAATGAAGTAATCCAAACGGCTACAACTAAGCAAGCTAAAGTTAGTACAATAACTCCAAGCTTTGTAGATAAGGAAACGTTTGGCGCTTTATGTTTAGACATGTCCATAGGTTTAGTGGCATCGGTTACAGCGGACATCATACCGTGCTTGAGTCCACTTCCCACAAGCCACGAGTTGATAGGATAGGCGGTTATTATTCCGGCCAGTGTAGCTACAGAAGATATTCCCCAGAATAATGGCCCTGCGGGATCGCCTCCTCCGGGGATAATACCTCTCAAGATTGCCATAACGGGGATCATGCCGACCATAACCATATTCATTGAAACTGTTTCGGAGAAAAGAGTTTTCTTAATTGCTCCTATATAACTGCCGCCCATCGAGGATTTCATAAATAGGGCTTGGAAAATCAACAGACCCATTACAAATGCTGTTATATATTCGATTATAAGGTCAAGCCCGTTTGGCAGTCCCAGATGAAATGTGACAATTGCGGCGAGTATGATTCCAGTTGCGTCTCCAGCGACACAGTGCATCATGGAGCCGACCGACTGTTTCCAGTGCGCCTCTATAAACTGATCGTGAGTGCCAGCGATGGGCTGCCTGCAGGATAGAAAAAAGATGAAGAGGCCGATTGGCCCTGTATAGAGCACAATTAAAATCCACGCCAGCTTCATTACCCACTGGGCAGGGGTGTTTGTTTGAAGATCATATATTAGAACTATCAGGGAGAGTCCGGTGAGTATAAACCAGATTAGTAACGCGCCGCCAAGCATTGTATCGGGGAAAAACATTTAATCCTCCACTATTTACTTGTGTTATCATTAAATTATCTCATTTTATTGAAGCATATGTCAATTGTAATTGTCAAAGCATGTAACTGAGTTAGAAAGTTGTAGATGACAAAGTATGAATAAGCTCACATTGAAAGAACACTTTAATGCTTTTAGAGTAGAGACCTCTCTAAAGTTAACCCTCGCCGGGATAATATGCATTTTAATAAACAATATTTTTCATTTTGATCTTGGATATCTTTCAACTCTTTTTGTGTTCTTGATATTAATAATAGCTCACGGGGATACTTTCAAAGTAGGTGCTCAATCTCTTCTCGGAGTTATTATTAGTGGTGTTGTGACGCTAATCGTCACGTATCTGTTCATTGAGTCTAAAGTTTTATATCTATTACTTGCTGGTTTCTGGATCTTCTTATGTATGACTTTTGTGTATAGGTACTTTCTGCCTACTCTAGTGAGTGGAATTGCTGCGACTTTGGCTACGTACGCGGCAGTTTATAACTCGGTCTCTGATGCCACAAGTATGATAGAGAATTACATATTACAACTTTTTATAGCGGTTATTGTTTGCTGGGTTATAGACGGTCTAGTGTGGCCCCATAAGTCCCGGGGTTCTTTTCAGCTCACATTAAAAACTGTCTATGAAGATTTTTCGGAACTCTTTAGTAGTTATAGTCAGGAAGATATTGCTGATAGAAAAAACCACCAAAGCTTATCTAGTTCATTAAATACGTTCAGCAACCTTACGAGCTATATAAAAAGAATGCAAAGTGAAGAGCGCAGCCCAGATTTTCCAATAGACCTTTATATGAAAATTGTTGCTTTCAGCCGGGGAATATTTATCAAAACCGAAGTGCTGGAAGAGTTTGTTTTAAAAGAGCACTCTTTTCTAAAAGATGACCAAGTAAAACAAGATATAAATCAAATCTTCAATTTGTTTTCTAAAAGTTTTGCAACCTTATCTCAATCTATTGGAACTAAAAATATTGTAAATATTGAGGATAAAGAGCTTCAGGACTCAATCTCTTCACTCCATGAGCTATATAGGAGCAAGCATGAAATAAAGGGGATGGAAGACGAGTATTATGAAGATTTACTTGCCTTTGGAGCAATGCTGCCTGTGCTTGATGACATATCTCACAAGATAACTAGAATTGTAGAAGCTATAAATATTTTTCACGGAAATGAGTACCAGAAAATGATGGAAAATCGGGTTACTCATATTAATAAAGTGGAAAAAACCAAGGCAATATCTTTTTTTAGTATTAATCGAGAAACATCAATAGTAGGAATAAAGACTGTAATAATTTTCATGCTGTTAATATTCGGCGAGTTTGTTGTCGGTCTTCCCGGAGGCGGTCAAGTGGCATTTTATGCCATACTATTTGGAGTGATTCCTAATCTGGGTCAAGAATATATGAAAAGTAGAAATGGAATTTTAGGTATATTCTCGGGATTATTGTTTGGTTTTTTTAGTTTGATATTAGTTTCTCAAATTCAGCATTTCCTGATTTTTTTGTCTCTATACAGTCTAGGTACTTTTATTGCCGCGTATTTTGCATTCAGCAGTAAAGATATTTCTTTTGCAGGGCTCCAGGCGGGTCTTGTGATTCCATATAGCATGTTATTCAATACCGGTCCTCAGGTTGATCTTGATACTGCATTTACAAGATGTATGGCAATAATATCTGTGGCTTTTATTGCTGCAATAGTTCATATATTGCTCTGGCCAAATAACCCCTTTAACTTGCTGAAACAAAAAATCTCAAAAGCAATTGTAGTTTCAGGTCAAATTTTGTCTAAGCTTCTTATTATCGATATTAAGGAAGAAGAAAAAATAGAAAAACTGGTTCTCCCGTTAGCAGCAACTCTGCCGACGAGTACATCGCTTCTTCACGATGCTGAATATATAATCCGTGAGGATGATCTCCACGCTGAACAATTTATTCAAATAATAGAGTCAATAGAGAAAATGTATGTGGATATTGAGACATTAAAAAGAACAATTTATGATAACTCTGATAGTGAGCTGTTTCCTTTATATTTAGCCAATATGGAACCTTTTTACAAAAGGATATCGGCTGCCTTCGATGAAGTATCAAGTCAATTTAATTTGGATAATGACTTTGCAGCGGAAATATCCTCAATAGCTGAGGGAATGCAGAAGCATAGAATAGAGTTTAGGAATTCCGGCGTTTGGCGTTCTTTTAAACCAGAGGATGTTGAACAATCGGTTCTTGTTGCAACAAGTATAGACAGCCTGCTCGATACGCTGAGTCAAATATCTATAGCGATAGGTAAGGTTAATCAATCAAAGCCAGATATAAAATCAGTATTGCTAACGAAAGAAGCTTAGTGTTTTCTGTACAATACAATCTTGCTTCTATATAATTCTGTTGAATATCACCAATAGGCGGTTAGGAATAAACTAATTCCTGTTTGAACATATGAGTCTATTTACAGTCTTCGCAATAGTTATAACACTTACGGCAATCTTCAGTTATTTAAATGAGATATATATCAAGCTTCCCGGCACAATTGGGATCATGCTTGCATCTCTTCTTTCCTCTATAGTCTTTCTTGTGCTTGGATACATAGGTTTTGGCCACACTCAGTGGGCGACAGATCTGATAGTTGCCGCTGATTTCAACCATCTCTTTATGAACGGTATGCTGAGCTTTCTTCTATTTGCCGCAGCCTCAAGAGTGGATGTAGGCAAATTGAAGAAATTTGCTTGGACCATTGCATATCTAGCAACTGTTGGGATAGTTATATCTTCTTTATTTATAGGGTTTTCGATGTGCTGGATCATGTCGCAATTCGGCGTTGATCTACCTATTCTTTATGCAATACTCTTCGGTGCTATTATCTCTCCAATTGACGCTGTTATCGTAATAAAAATATTAAAACGAGTTGATGCTGGCAATACAATGGAAACTATTATTACCGGTGAAGCTCTATTCAACGATGCGGCTGCAGTTGTACTTTTTGTTTTGTTGTTGGGTTTAGCTTCAGGTACTACCTCGATGACAACTATGGCTATAGGCGAGTTTTTCTTAAGAGAGGCGCTAGGAGGTCTGGCTCTTGGTCTCGTTCTGGGTTATGTCGTACATTTTATGATCGTACAGATAATATATAAAGGCTCAGACAATCACATAGTGATCATACTACTAACGTTAGGTCTGGTGTCAGGTGGGTATACGTTAGCAGGACTGCTAGATGTATCGGGGCCCTTGACCAGCGTAGTCTCAGGCTTGTTTTTGGCAAAGAGCCGCCACGATGCTATTGGAACAAAGCACGAGCACAGTCATTATGTTAGAGATTTCTGGGAAGTTATAGATGAAGTATTAAACGCAGTCCTGTTTGTTTTAATTGGGCTTGAAGTGCTGGTCCTAAATTTTGAAGGCACATATTTTCTCGGATGCAGCCTAGTAATACCGGTAATAATAATAGCAAGGTATATAAGCGTTGAATTTCCACTGGTATTCTTGAGGTTGTTCAGAAGTATACCAAAAATTAAAGGGTTTATTATGACCTGGAGCGGAATTAGGGGTGGAGTATCAATTGCTCTCGCTCTCTCTCTTCCAGATGATTCGCCAAGGGATATTCTGCTAGTTCTCACCTATATTGTGGTTGTCTTTTCGATTCTAGTTCAGGGGCTTACATTGGGACCTGCTGTTAAATGGTATAAAAAAAGGGTAGGCCTAGAATAGATATTTGATTCCCATAATTTTAATGATAGGTTATCTTAAACACATTGTGATATTTATGCTTCAAATCCATATAAATTCAATTTTTAAAATTAACGGAGGGTTATTATGATCAATAAATTAAAAGTATTCTCAGTATTATTTCTATTAGTGTCGGTTATTGGTTGCGCTGCAATTCAATCTAATAAAACACAGAAACAAGAGCAGCTCTTAAGCGCAGCCGGTTTTGTTATGATTCCTGCAACTACCACTGCCGAGCTTGAAAATCTGAACACTCTTACACCACATAAAGTTCTCTTTAGTGTTAAAGACAATAAGCCTCTGTACTGGTATGCCGACCCTACTGAATGTAGATGTGTATATACCGGGGATCAGGCAGCCTATCAGCGTTATGAACAGCTTTTAACCGAGTCGCAAATAGCAAACGAAGTAGAGGACGCTGCAATAAGTGACGAAGTAGCTGAGTCTAATATGTGGGGTTGGATGGGTGGTCCTTGGGGCTGGTATTAGATGTTTGATTCGATTGATCATAGTATTAGTATAATGAGCTAATTCTATTATCTAGCTACCTCACAAAAAGCTATGAGCAGCCTGAAATCTAAGATCAGCAAAATACAGTACACGCCGAAGTTTTGGATAATACTAATAATTTCGCTTATTGTCCTATTAATCTTCTATTATGCTCTGCTGGATAGATATACTCCTTATACTGACGATGCTTATATCCAGACTTATGTGGTTCAAGTTGCGCCGCAAGTTGAGGGCAGGGTTATAGGTGTATATGTTCAGAATAACCAATTTATTGAAGAGGGGCAGAAGCTCTTTAGCCTCGATCCAAGACCATATGAATATACTCTTGAACAGCTAAAAGCCACGCTTGTTCAAACCCAGCAAGAAGTCGATCAGCTAAAGAGCGCTATTGTGTCTGCTGAGCAGGGCGTTAAGCAAGCACAGGCAGATTTGGTATTTGCGCAGAGAAAATATAATGATCTCGTACCTTTGGCTGAGAAAAATTATATTGCCCAACTCGAGCTTGATTCAGCATTAGATCAACTCAGGTCTCAAGAAGCTACCCTCGGTCAAGCCAATGCTGAACTTGATAGCGCGAGGCAAGCCCTTGAATACACAATCGAAGGCGAGTTTGCAATAATACGGGAAATTGAATCCCAGATATCATATGCTGAATATAATCTTGCACAAACTACTGTTTATGCCCCGAGTGATGGTTATATAACCAACTTGCAACTTGTTAATGGCGCCTATGTGGATGTAGGTGACGCTGTGCTCACGTTCGTTGATGATGAAAGCTGGTGGGTAGTGGCTAACTTCAGAGAAAATAGCATAGGCAGAATCCGAGAAGGGCAGAGTGCTGAAATCTCTATAGCCATGTATCCGGGGAAAATTTTTACGGCTGAAGTGGAAAATGCGGATTGGGGTGTTAGCGCGGGGCAGGGCATACCTTCGGGTGATTTGCCTGATGTGGAAAATCCTGAGAACTGGTTCAATCTTTCTCAGCGTTTTCCTGTACGGCTTAAGATTACAAACTTAGATGAAGAGCAATATCCACTAAGAGTAGGCGCTACTGTGAGCGTCTCAGTTTTTACAGATGGAGGATTTCTTTTAAACGGACTGGCAGGTCTGTGGCTTCGTATTGGAAGCCTAGTGAACTACGTTTACTAATTTTGCATTAAAGATACTTAAATATTGTCCATAGAATTTTATGTCCAGCTTTAATACTTCCGCTTACAGTACCCGTAATTTTGGAAACACCGATACGCTTTCTGTAATTAACCGGAACCTCGGTGCATCTGAACTTCTGTTTTGCTGCTTTGATCTGCATCTCTACAGTCCATCCATAGGTTTTATCTACCATGTTTAGCTCAAGAAGCTTATTAAACTTTATTGCTCTAAATGGTCCGAGATCGGTAAATTTCAATCCATACAGAAAGCTTATTAAGGTTGTCGCCAGCCAGTTTCCAAAGACTTGTTGAGGGAGTAGGGCTCCTTTTTCCGCATTTCCTAAAGTGCGTGAACCAATGACCATATCTATATCATTTTCGATTATTGGTTTTACAAGCCCCCTTATGTCTTCAGGATAATCAGAGTAGTCACCATCTAAAAATACTATGATGTCAGGACGTTCGTTCTCCCCTAAGCTCTGAGCATATTTGATTCCTTTAAGACAGGCATATCCATATCCCATCTGCATTTCATTTACAACTGTGGCTCCGGCAGATTCAGCATTAGTAGTGGTTTTATCTGTCGAGTTGTTGTTTACTACAACAATCTCGCTTACGAGTTCTTTGGGAATGTCATTAATTACTTCTCCAATAGACTCTTCTTCGTTATATGCGGGGATTATTACTAGGATCTTATTTTTCATAAATAAACTGTGGACATATGGTACCTGTCTTATGAGGTGATAGAAATTAGGTCTTTCTTAAATTTGCCGATGATTACTTAGATGTATATTCCCTCATAATAACAGGAGAAGCCTGAAGTTTATCTAGGCTTATTACTTCGCCGGTTTTTCTATCCACTTGGCCAAATTGGAGAACACCTGTTGGGCACGACTGCACGCAAGCGCTGCAGCGAACACATTCGGGGTCGTTCATCGGAAGCCCCTTGTTGGCAAAGTTCATGACATCGATTCCCTGATGGCAGACCGAGGTGCAAACGTTACAGGAAATACATTTTTTCTTATTAGGAATAATTCTAAAACGGCTGAACCTGGAATAAATGTGCATAAGCGCTGCAAGCGGGCACATAAACCTGCACCATACTCTTCCACTGTACCAGAAGTACAGGCCGTATCCTATAATGCCGGCAAAAACCAGATCTACAACCCATTTGTAATTAAGCTGTATACCAAAAGGCTTCCAATTATATAGCAATCCTGTATATATGCCGTTTAGATATTGTCCAATCGCCGTATCAGGCACAGACCAGCTGATAATTCTGGTTATAAGAATAATAAAGGCTATTACTAAAATCACCTGTCCTATCATATTTACACGGTTCCATTTAGCGCCGTGCGGCATTTTGTGCCGCTGTGTGTCTCCAAGTGTTTCTGCCATAGCTCCGCATGAGCATATCCACCCGCAGTAAGCGCCCTTGCCCCAGTAATAGATCATTAAAGGTATTATCACAAAAGTCTGAATTACGCTTATTACCAGCCATCCCCAAAGAGGCTGCTCGCTGAACACATTCCATATAAATAGCGGCCAGGCTAGTATAAATCCAAACGCTCTCCAGTACTCACGCCCATGCCCGTAGTTGGCTTCAGGAAAAAGTGAGTCGGCAATAGTTTTTGCAATACCTGAGTCAAAAAATCCGTGACTGCCTAGAATTGGCAGTACAAAGTAAGGCAAAATGAATAACGGTATTAACTGGACCAGTGTAAGTGATATGGTCTGCAAAGTAATATATGGCGTTTTGCGTCGCCTAATTCTAAGAATGCCGAAAATTATAACAAGTGAGGTATAGAGAAGGGAGTAGTAAAAGCCTGGTTCTTCAAGTGTAATAGCTAGTGTTTTTACAAGATTTGAGCTGCCTAGACTTTCAAAGAAAGGGATTAAGTTATAAGGGAACCACTGATTGGCTTGAAACAGTTTTGTTAAAGAGCCCCCAGCTTTCCAGTTGTAAATAAACGTGAAGAATATAAGAGATATAATGAGCGCAGTTAATCCCGATATGCCTAACTCGTTTTTTATCTTTACTTTACTTCTTCTAAAGAAATCAAGCGGTGCTTCACGCCCTATCATAGTAAATACAGCATCATTGGGAATTGTAAGCTCGTCTCCGTCTCTATCTATTAAGGTTACTTCATGATCCTCAATCTCCTTTACCTGGCTTTTCATAAGGAGGTTTATCTTTCCAGGCATATGATCTTCAGGCATGAAATCCCCGGTAGATGTTGTCACGCGCTCAGAGGACGGCGTTTCGATAGAAACGTCCGCCATCGGGTCAGCCATTAGCATATCAATTGCTTCTACATTGTCAGGTTTGGGTCTTGAGAAATCTTCTTTTCTGTAAGAGTGGGTGACTGAGCCGCCCGCTCTTGCTATTGCGATTGATGTCTCTAAAGCGCTGTCTCCTCCTCCGACAACCAACACGTTTTTACCTTCAAAATCTGTCGGGTCATGGAGTCGGTTAAATACCTTTTCTTTGTTTTCACCCGGTACGCCAAGTTTTCTAAAGTTCCCTGAGCGGCCGATTCCAACAATTACGCGTCTTGCTTTTAAATTCTCACCCTGGGGAATTATAATGTCGAAGTAGTCGCCTTTTTTCTCGATTTTCTCGACCCTTGCCATTATTGGAACAATTCCTTTTCCAAGGGTTTGGGCTTTTATTTCTTCTACAAGGGGTTCTTTGATTTCTTGAGTGAATTGAAGGTCCCCCAGAGGAACCATATCAGTTGGATAGGTGAAAATTGGCTTTCCCTTAGGGAAGTTTACGATTGTTGAGAAAGGCTCTGTAGCTTCTAATATTTCAAAATGAAGGTCGTCCTTTTTAGCCTCGAGAGCTGCTGCCATTCCCGAAACCCCTGCTCCAACAATTACCAGATCAAGTATCTCAGAAGTCTTATCCTTAGCGCGCTGACTTAAAAAACTCTTATCCATTCTAATGGATTCTACTGCCCGGGCGCCTGAGTCGGAAGAGAATTTGAGAAGTGGAATACCTGTAAGGTCTCCAACGATATATAACCCAGGGATATTGGTCGAATAATCGCTATTAACCTCAGGGAGTTTTTCTACAACACCGGCCGGCCACTGAGTATGGAGCCATTTAGTATATCGCGTGATCAATCCAAACAATGTAATTCCTCCTAGGCAGCTATTTCGGGCTAGTAACCGCTATCTCTCACACAGGTTTGTAATATCACAATATAGATTCTCTTTTCATTGTAGTCTGATCGTTTAACGACCAGTCATAATTTGTATATTCAATTTTATACTCATTATTCGCCTGATTGCCGAAATAAGGGTTCACAAATTCAAGTACTGAGCCTGATTTAGCACTAAAATCTTCCTTGAACCAATCAAATATTGGTGAAAGTCTCAAAATTCTCTGCTCAGTATCTATTGAGTTTTTGTCCGTATCCATAAGAAATGCTTTTGTTTGTTGATCTAGCTGCTTCTCTAATTCTGCTGCTTGATATGGTGTATTAATTAATGCCGGGCATCCTAAGGCTGCACATACTAATGCAAAATGCACTCTGGGATCGGTGTAGTTTTTTCTAATCACCTCATTTTCCAGAGCGTCCAGAGTTATTTGTTCTCCAAATAGAGTTACTATTGGCTGCTCCCAGGGGCCGCCCGAATCACTGGCGATATCTTTTATACTTTTAACAGGATAATTATCTGCTATTAGATCAAGCGTTTGAGCGTTATACAGATTGATTAAGAATGCTAACTGCTCGTTTTTGCTCCACCCTTCAAATGTTTCCCTGGTTACGCCTGAAGTTTGTTCCAAATATTGGTTTAAATCTTTAGGGTTAGATTTTAGTCCGGAATAGTCAACCAATCCCTCTTGGACGAAATTATCTAAGACTTTTCCGTACAGTTGATCAGGTTTATCTTGAGTTGCTGTGTATCCTAGGTTTGATATAGCTAAAATTATAAAAAGAATAGTTGGGAAAATATAAACATAGGGCTTCATAATTTCTGTCTCCATTTATAATAAAAAGCAAATGTGTTTAATACCCTATACGACCGCCATACGGTTACGGATTCATTCTCCCTTATGAATTTTCCACCAGTCGCCGGCTCTGTGCAAGAGTGCTCTTGCGTACTCAGCGTGAGACCACATAAGAGGGGCCGCAAACTGTATATACCCTCCTTCTGCGCTCTTATCGTCTCTAATAATACAGCTACTTCCCGTTTCATAATAAGATTTATGCATGTTATTTGCTTCTTCTAAAATCTTATCAAACTCGACGTTTTCCAGTAGTATCGGCTTGTAGAACTCTTTTTGAAAATCTATTCCGGGATTCCACTCCCTTTCCATAAATTCCTCAAACCTCTGACATGTAGAAAGATGCTCGGGTATTTCACCCTTTTCATTCTTATAGGAGTCAATCATACCGAGTAGTTCATCCCCTCTGGATATATTACCGTTCCAGTAGTGGAATTGGGCCAGAACTGCGGTGTACTGAAGCCACGGACCGTTTCCTGCATGGACATGGGTTGAGAAGTCTTTGTAGAAAGGTAGGTAGCGCATTATCATTCCGAGCTCTGGATCCCACAACTGTTTTTCTAAATAACGAACACTGTTTTCCATCTGTGTTTTGTAATGCAAGAACCCGAAATAAAAAGGACTAAGGAGTGTGAAATCGGGCCTCATATCTCTTGTGCCGTCAGGGGCTGTCCTTCTAATATATTTGTCGTCACCAATGAATAATTCACTTACCGAATAGAGAAACTGATGGCGGAAATTAAGGAACTCGGGTCTTATAATATTCTTTTTATCTTTTTTGTCCGCAACCTCATTCGCAAGTGAGTAGGCATATAGGAATGAGAAATTAACCCAGCAGGTGTAGCCTTCTTCCATTGCCGATTCATGAATTGATGTTGTTGAATAAAAGAGATTGAGCTCTTTTTCGTAGAGCACTGTATAGCTGTAATCAAGCGCTTTATTTATACAGACAAAGAAATCGTCCATATTCTCTACCGGTCTTTTTAAAAACCTTGCGGTAAGGAGATAATTGCAAATAATGGCGATACCGTGAGCTACGTTGTCTTCCTGTTTGTAAATACTTTTGTTTTCTCCATCCAGGCTATAACGCTGCCCCCAGCTTCCCTCAGTGGAAATACAGTCTTTCATAAAATAAGCCATGGACTTCATTATTTCAAAAGCTTGTTCTCGACAGTCGTAATCGTTTGTGGACCCTGCAAGCCTTCTCATGAGCTGCGTTGCACAGTTGGTGTCTCTGGGATACACATATGGATATCTGGAAGTAGGTGGGGAGGCTAA
>JBBDIN010000115.1:0-17301 GCA_040880385.1 Thermodesulfobacteriota bacterium
CGTTTTCTTTTAAAAACTCTTGTGTAGCAGCCGGGCTATGCTCTTCTCCCCAGTAAGCATGCTCCATAACAAAGTTTCTAGGTTTTCCGAGCATTGCGTGATAGCAATAGAGTGCAGCACCTGTCGATGCTCCGCCGTCACCAGCTGCTGGTTGAATATATATCTCTTCAAAAGGAGTTTGGGCCAGGATTTTTCTGTTAGCAACACTGTTAAGCGCCACACCCCCGGCCATGCATAAATATTTTAGCCCTGTTTCTTTATAGGCATAATTGGCCATCTTGACCATTATCTGCTCTGTAACGACCTGTATACTGGCCGCTATGTCTGCATAATACTGGTTCTGTTTAGCAATCTCATCATAATCATCCGGTTTATCCCCAAAATATGATGGGTAACCGCTTGCATCTGTGAAAAATTCTGCTTTTGGATCTCTAGGTTTACCAAATAGTTTCTCAAATTTCTTAGTAAAAGTTTTATCAGAAGAATAATGGAAGGAGAAGTAATCCATATCTAATTCAAATCCTCCCTCCTCGTCTACATTAACAACTTCGTATACTTGATCTACATATTTGGGATCTCCAAAAGGAGCCATTCCCATTACCTTGTACTCTCCTTCGTTCACTTCAAACCCTAAAAATGCAGTGAATGCACTGTATAGGAGTCCAAGGGAGTTAGGAAATTTAATTTCTTTTAAAAGTTGTATATCCGTACCGCGTCCTATTCCAAGTGTTGCTGTAGTCCACTCTCCCACACCGTCTACTGTAAGGATTGCGGCCTCGTTAAAAGGAGAACAATAAAAACTGCTTGCAGCATGAGATAGATGGTGTTCGCTGAACAGAATCTTAGATGAGTCAACGCCGAGTTTATCCTGGAGAAGGTGCTTTATCCATAACTTATCCCCGAGCCAAGTAACCATAGCTTCCCTAAAGAGCTTCATTGATCTCGGGAATGTTTGCATAGTGCATAACAAAAGTCTTTCAAATTTCACAAAGGGTTTTTCGAAGAAAACTATATACTCAAGATCTTCCACCTCAATTCCTTCTAGATTAAGGCAGAAGTTGATAGCATTTTCAGGAAACTCAAAGTCATGCTTTATACGGCTGAATCGCTCTTCTTCTGCAGCGGCTATAACAACTCCGTCTTTAATAAGTGTTGCGGCGGCGTCGTGAAAATAACATGAAATACCTAATATATACATAATATTAAAGCTCCTTCATACTTAACATAGTGTTTTGTTATAATAAAGATGTCCTAATAAGGTAGGCTTAAGATTGTCTAGCTGCTTTTTCTAGTGCAGTCAATTCCGTATCGTTTTCTTTAATATGCCAGCCTACATGTTCTTTCTTTTTAATTTCCAGTGGATCGGTAAACAGTTTTAACATTATAGCAAATGGACAAAGTAGTATGAAATAAAAAATTGTCAGAATAACTCGTGCATTGAAATCCCCAATCATTTGAGCTATTTTTTTCCACCCTTCCCAAAGTCTTCTGAAAAATCCTTGCTTCTCTTTATTCTCAGCTTCCTTAGTATTTTTATCAGTTTTACTCATGCAAATATTTCCTTTATATATATTATTTTGTATGGACACATTACCAGGAAATCATAGTATTTAATAGCAACATAGGAATATAATACTTCATTATTAAAGTTTGACTAACGTTTACTTAAAGCTTCGCTACCTCACTTACAATAAGCGATTACAAACTCAGACAGCCGGAGTTTGTAAACAGCATATTTATCTAAGTAGGCCTCTTTATTTAGATATCGTACCATATTGTTACTAGTCTTGATTATTAGAAGTCTTTAGAAATTACTTTTATAAGCATCGAGGATTTTATCGAGGCTATCTACTATTTGTTATTAGAAACCTATTTGACAAAACCAAAAATACGGAAAAGATTAAGGAAAAAGATTATCTCGGAGGAATAAAATTGGAACGCACATTATCTATTATTAAACCGGATGGAGTTGAAAAAAACGTTATAGGAGAGGTACTCTCAAGATTTGAAAAAAACGGGCTCAGAGTGGTTGCACTCAAGAGAATACAGCTCTCTAAATCTGATGCTGAAGGATTTTATGCAGTGCATAAAGAAAGACCATTCTTTGTATCTCTCACAGATTTTATGTCTAGAGGACCGATAGTCGTCCAAGTACTAGAGGGTGATAACGCAATAGCTAAAAATAGAGAGATTATGGGTGCAACTAATCCTGAAGAAGCGGCTGAAGGAAAGATCAGGAAAGATTTAGCAACAAACATTGAAGAAAACACCGTACACGGCTCTGATTCCCCTGAGTCTGCTGACTTTGAAATAAAGTACTTCTTTAACGCGCTTGAGATTACAGGCTAGTTAATAATTAACTGCATATAGAAAAACAAAAGAAAGATCTCTCACATGCACACATTGTGTGCTGTTCGAGATGACGGTGGTTATAGGAAGCCTCAATCACAAGAAGAAACCCGTCATTTCGAGCCCAGCGAGAAATCTAATCCTTTCCCGACAAATCACCCATCCCGCCTGGGGGGATAAATCGAAAACAATAGATTCTGAATAGATCCCGTATCAAGTACGAGACATGGTTCAGAATGACAACTTATTTCTACTAGTTTCTTAACGAGAAGAGTTATAGGAATCTTGCTGGTTTTATCTAACCGGGGCTGGTTTGTTTATTTACACAAGTATTAAAAACTATCCCGAAATGCTTGATAAAGCTTTTAGCAACATCTTTCATACTTACTGCAGACCCCAGGGTCTTTTCCATTGAAGTCACGACCACATCATTAATTCCGCAGGGCACTATCATAGAGAAGGCGTCCAAATCGGTACTCACATTAAGAGCCGAGCCATGCATGGTTATACCATTTTTCACGGCTACACCTATTGAAGCTATTTTTTGATTATTTGTCCACACTCCCGGATAGGATTCCCTTCTGCATGAATCAATTCCAAAATCTGCGAGTAAATTAATAAGCACCTGCTCCAAAGAGTTAATATAAGCTTTTACGCCGAGGTTAAAAGTCCTCAGATCTATTATAGGATACGAGACAAGTTGGCCCGGGCCATGATAGGTCAGATCCCCTCCCCGCTCTGTATTGATGACCTCTACTCCCATATCTTCTATCTGACTTACCGGCAGCACATAGTTATCACCTTTTCCAAAGCGCCCATTAGTTATGACTGGGTAGTGCTCAAGCAACAACAAGTAACCGGGCTTTGTTGACTTAGATTGTCTAATATCCTGAAATGCGCTCTCTTGAACTTCAAGCGCTTCCTTGTAACGTATCAGGTTTAAATATTGGCAAATAACAGAATTTTTCTTAATATTGTTCATTTCGATTTATATTCTAATCAATAATAAATGCTTTACGAAACTTGTCTTGCTTAAAAGGAGCTACTGGAATATAATCCCAATAGCTATAATTCTTACTATGTAGATAAATTGAATGAATCAAAAAAAATCTTCAAAATCCGGATATGAAGAATTTACAAACAATGTCACAAATGGTGACATAAGTCCTGTTTATATATTTACAGGGGACCAGTCTCATCTCATCGATAAAGCGCTCAGTGCCTTAAAAGCGAAAGTGCTGGGAGCTCAAGATGATATGAACTATATAGTCTTCCATGGAGAAGCTGCGGCTGGGGAAGAGATTTTAGAGAATGCTTCTACCATGCCAATGTTTAGCAGTAAAAAAATAGTAGTTGTTAGGAATGCAGACAAATTAAAAGCTAAGGAACTGGCTATACTCGAGCCATATTTTGAATCGCCATCCCCATCTGCATCTTTAGTTTTGATTTTCACAGAAGGCAAAGCGCCTAAGATTAAATCAAAGAAAGCTAAAAAGTTCAATTTCACTGTTGGTAAAGACAACACGGCTTCTCTACTAAGAGATGAGGCTCAGAAATTAGGACTCACAATATCACCCAGAGCAACTCAGACATTAATATCTCTTGTCGGAGAAGACCTAAAAGAACTTCACAACGAACTTGTGAAACTTTCACTATACCGCTCCGAGGGAAAGACTATTGAAACTGAGGATATTGAAAAACATACAAGAAGAGCTAAATTTGGCGATATTTTCACACTGATAAATGCAATATCCAAGAAGAACAAAAGAGAAGCACAGAAAGCGCTTTTAGATCTTGAAGCACAAGGAGAAGAACCCCTCTCAGTGTTGAGCCGCTTGATTTGGCGGTTTAGACTTATATGGAAGGCAAAGGAACTTACAGACAACAAAACACCGAAGGCAGATTTACTAAAAGAGCTAAAGATGTCGCCGGGAGCATTCTACTATCTTAGTCAAGATCTAAAGAAGTACAGCTATCAGGATATTTCCAGAATAATGAAGTTGTTATTAGAGTGTGACAAGAAATTAAAGATAAGCTATGTACCTAGGAACTTCCATCTAACCAAACTAATGACGGAGCTATGCAGTCAAAGTAAATAAGTAGTATTTAGAGTGAATATCTTAAGATGAAAGGGCAGCTACTCTTTTAGAAATTCTTGAGACTTTTCTTGAGGCAGTTTCTTTCTTGATAAGACCCTTTGATGCCGCCTTTCTCAATTTAGCCTCGGTCTCTCTGAGTATCTGCTGAGCTGAGCTTGGATCTTTACTTTCAAGCACTGATTCAAACTTTTTAAGTTGTGTCTTAAGATCAGACTTGACTACAGTGTTACGATCTCTTTTTTTCAAACTTTGACGGTGTCTCTTGATTCCAGATTTAATTCTTTCAGCCATTAATTAATGCTCCTTCGAGAAATAATTTGCTATAGTTTGCAGGTAATTAGGGGTTTGTCAAATGATATAATGGCAATTTAATCTTTTGTCGCCGCTATTAAAAACTCCTTATTACCCTGTGTTCCTAGAATTGGTGAGGGCATTACGCCCATAATATTCAAATTCAATTCTTCCAAATGCTTTGTTATCTTATCAACAACCTCTGTATGCTTATTTTCATCTCTCACAATACCACCCTTTCCGACTTCCCCTTTTCCGACCTCAAACTGAGGTTTGATTAGAGCGACTAAGACGCCGCGGGGTTTTAAGAACATGATAGATGGGGCAATTAACATCGTTAGCGATATAAAAGACGCGTCCATTACGACAATGTCCACTTTTTCCGGAATAACACCTTCCTTGAGATGCCGGGCATTTACTTTTTCCATCACAACAACCCGATCATCATTTCTCAGCTTCCAATCAAGCTGACCATGCCCTACATCTAGAGCATAAACTTTATATGCGCCATTTTGCAGCAGGCAATCAGTAAAACCACCGGTAGAAGCGCCTACATCAAGCGCGATTTTGTCCTGCACATCAAGTTCAAAATGCTTGAGAGCGCCTTCGAGTTTAAGCCCTCCCCGGCTGACATATTTTAGAGAGGAGCTTTTGACTAATATCTCGCAATCAATTTTCAAAGGCGTTCCAGCTTTATCAACCTTCTGCCCATTTACATAAACCACGCCTTCCATGATCAGAGCTTGCGCCTGATTCCTAGATACTGCCAAGTTCCTTTCTACTAGAAGAAGGTCCAGCCTTTGTTTATTTATGGATTTTGCCATTATTACAATTTGAATTCTGATTTAAGATTAAAAGTTTCTATTTGCAAGATAAAGAGCGATTTCTCTAAGTGGAGTCGCTCTATCATCAAAATCCTTTAACGATTTCAATGCTTTTTTAGTTAAATCTTCGGCTTTCTTCTTTGATTTCTTAAGCCCTACAAGCTCTGGGTAAGTAGTTTTTTTGTTCCGCGCATCTGCTCCAATTTCTTTCCCTATTGCCTTACCACCTTCAATATCCAAAATATCATCAACTATTTGAAATGCGAGCCCAAGAGCTTTCGCATAAGTACTCAATTTCTTTAATTCTTTGTCACTGGCATCCCCTATCTTGGCTCCAACATTTACTGCAACTTCTATTAAAGCACCTGTCTTAAGTGAATGCATATTTTCGACCTGTCCTACAGACACTTCTTGAACACCCTCGAGAGTCAAGTCTATCGCTTGCCCTTTTATCATCCCACTTGACCCCGCAGCCTTAGATATGTCGGCTATAACTTCGATAAGAACTCTAGGGCGCAGTCCACTGCTTAACCCCTCTTTGATCATAAGGCTAAAGGCATCAGTTAATAGCGCATCACCGGCTAAAACGGCCACTGCCTCTCCATAGACATTATGATTGGTAGGAACTCCTCTTCTTAAGGAGTCATCATCCATGCAAGGAAGATCGTCATGAATTAGTGAGTAAGTGTGGATCATCTCAAGTGCACATGCTATGGGAAGCACAGCTTGGTCTTTTCCACCAAAGGCTTCATATGAGGCAATCATCAGTATTGGTCTTAGCCTTTTCCCGCCTGACAGTACACTATATCTTATGGATTCTTCAAGAGGCGTTATAGATTTGGGGGAATACTTCAGAAGAGAGTCTAATTTCCTATCAATTAACTCTCTTTTAGTGGCAAGATAGCTTTTAATATTAAATGCCATAATGATTAATCTTCAGTATTGAAATCTTTGGTTATGAGTTCCCCATCTTTATCTTCTACCAGAATCTTCACTTTCTTTTGTATTTGATCGAGTTTTTTATGTGAAAAGGCAATTAGCTTGGTGCCTTCTTGAAAAAGCTTTATGGATTCTTCAAGAGGCAGGTTTCCGCTTTGAAGCTTCTCAACTATTTCCTTCAATTCGTCCATAGAATCTTCAAATGATTTCATAAACTACTATTGTATCTTCGATACAATGTGTATACAAGAATGTATTTATTATCTTCTATTAATCTAAGATGATGAATATCAAATATATAGGTTTGTTAAGATTATTGGGACCCTACGAAGATAGTTATCTTATGAAGATGTACTGCACCCCTTTTCTCAAGCTCGGTTTAAGTTGGAATGCGGGAAGCGCCCGCAAGCGTACAATTTCTAAATATCTTAAGAGGGTCGGATTAGCAATGGAGTTTGAATCAGGCAATAGAGGTACGCAGAACTCTTATGGAAATAGGCACCGCCTGCAAAAAAGGGAGCCGAAAGGGAGATAATCTCCCTAAGCTCCCTTTAAGTTACTTTAAATTGTAGTGTTTTTAAATTTTAAGCTGTTACTTTCCTTCTTCTCATCACCATAAATCCTACTATTCCAAGAAGAGCTGTCATTGAAATTAAGGCCCATTTGGACAAGGTTGGTACTTGAGCCGCGGGCAGCACTGGCGAAAGCTTATCTACTCAGCGCTCAGCCGCTCTTGCAATAACGGACCCATGACACCTTGCGCGTCTTCCTCCGTGAAGAGGTAGACGACGTCCTGGGTGTTGAACCCAATTGAGCCCATGAGATTAGTACCGCACTGTTCATCGAAAAGCCAGCAATTGGGGAATGGATTGATTTGCTCTTCGCCACCAACAACGTGGCCGATTTCATGAGCGACCAGTATCTCCTGGAAGTAGACAGTGGCTGGAAATTCCTCGTTCGGCACAAATTGGCTCAAGGCATGATGACAGATCGGGAGGCTTTCTTCGAAACACCCATCGTAGATGCTAAGCCCACCAACACTTGCAGCAACTCCTGTACCGCCTTCAAGGTTGCGCCCACTGAAAAAGTAGACGAGGTCTGAACGACCTGCCGTGTGAGGCTCTCCGCAGCAAGGAGGATCTGACTGATGTGTCATTCGGATCGAATCACGTAAAAGTGCTTCACGTTCTGTACTTTTTGGGCCACCCGCCTTCCATACTTCCAGACGGTCTATCCTCACCCTTGCTTGGAAACCGTTCGAGCCACCGTCAAAATCATTGTCGCAAAGTGCGTATGAGTTGTGTTCGTTCTGCTCGGGCTCAATGCAGTTAAATTGCCAGTCTATGACATTCAGCAGTGCTTCTTCTTTCAGCCAGAAAGGCATCACAGAGTCCGGAGGGTAAAGCCGATAGAAGTCGCTATCGCCGTCGGCAACTGCGGACAGCAGATGAATCCCATCAATTACCTAACAACCTAGAATTACCTAAGTTACAAGATTAGATTGGTAAATATAATGATAACAGCGAGTTACAAGAGAAATAAGCTATTACATAATAACTTATGAAGATGTTAAAAAGGGATGTGTTTAGTTCAACTGATCCTGATTCTTATGTAAATATTAAACGCCATTATATAGGAAATGTAGATTTTCTATATAATAATGAAGTATTCAAGAGACAAAATAAGAAAAAATTATACATTCATTAGTTAAATCAAACTAAGACGTAAATCTATGCTTAGTTACTAAGGATTAGTATTTGTTGTAACTTAAAATACGTGTACTGTATACTACTCCCCTTTGGTCAAACAGAATTTAAGTTGGAATGCAGATAGCATCCGCAAGCATGTCCTTTCTTACTATCTCTCATACTGACGAGATGTTCTAGATATATACATTTGCAATATGGCTAGATAAATTATATAAAGAATTAGGGTAGATTATATATGCCTGAAAGTAAAAAACATCATTATGTGCCTCGTTTCTATCTGAAAAGATTTTCAGAAAATAAAAGGAGTATTTCATTATACAATCTTAAAAACGAGCTTATAGTTCCCCATGCCAGTATAAGAGATCAATGTTATAGAGAGTATTTCTATGGCAAAGAACCATTCGTAGAAAGTGCATTCGCAGATATTGAAAATGCAGTTTCATATGTACTTAGACAAGTTGATGAAATTGGATCTTTACCCCCACCCGATCATCCTCATTATCTTTTGTTAATAGTCTATATAGTGACACAATGCAGCAGGACTAAGTATTCCGCCGATTCTCTGAATGAAATGACAGACAAAATGATGAAACATGTATACAGACCTATGGCCGAGGAACAGGGGTTAGAAATAGATAAGTTTAATATTCACCTTAATGATGCTGTTAACCTCTCTTTAGCACAAAGTGTCCTTATTTATCCTGTGTTATTCGATTTACGTTATAAGCTACTGATAAACTCCACAGATGAGCAATTCGTCACGAGCGACCATCCAGTGGCACTATACAATCAGTTAATGGAATTCCAAACTAGGTCAAGCCATACTGGATACGCTTGTAAAGGTTTGCAAATATTTTTTCCAATTGATCCTAAAAAGTTAATATTTTTATATGATAATGAGGTATACCGTGCAGGAAATGACAAGCAAAGTGTAGTTGAAATTAACACCGTACAAGATATTTATCAAATCAACACATTACAAGTCTGTTCGTGTCAAGAAAATATCTATTTCTTAAATTCGGATATGAATTGTGAAGCACTTCATAATAAGGCCAAACCATATTTGAGCGATAAAATGGTTGATTTCAATACATTTCCAATAGTAAGCAATAAGTTGCCAAACAAGGAAATTATCAAGACTTCTCGTGAAGATATAAGAACTAATTTAAAATTATCTTTTCTTAGTATAAGAAAATCAGCTAAAAATTGGCGTAATAAATTTAGAAAATTAAAGTCTCAGCCGGCAGTCGTAGTCAGAAATAAAGAAATATGTGATGACACAGAAGAATTTATACAATCTGTTAAAGACGGGAATTATAAACCAGAAGAGTTTTTCAAATATTGGTATGATAAATACGGGGATAAATAGTAACAAATTGAAGTAAATATACAGCGTTTAATGTAATGCTCCCCTTTTGTCAAGCAGAATTTAAGTAGGAATTATAACAAACAAAAAAGGGAGCAGTATATTCTATGGTCCGGGATAATTGCTGCTATGTACTAAAATTATCAGTTGGAGCCGATTTTGAGTTATTATTCGATTAAAAATAATGTGGAATTTGCTAATGATATTGAGACATTTTTTTACAACTGTAGTTGGTTAGACTAATTAACCTCTTAAACCGTTCTAATCTTATTGGCCAGATTACCGTTCTCTGATGGTAAGACATCAGCATAGAGTACGGTCATGCTAATTTTGCTATGTCCAAGTTGTTTCTGAACATATCTCAGGTTATTTGTAGCGTGCAATAAAAAAGTAGCATAAGTGTGACGAGCACTGTGGATTGAATAATGTGAAGGCAAATGAGATTCTTCGATTGCTCTCTTAAATGACTTCATCAATGTTATAGCAGCACAATGTTTTCCATTACGACCAGTAAATAGCGGACTATCAGCTTCAACACTTTCAGACATTGTTTTCTTTTTCCAAGCGATGAATGTCTTTAAATGGTTAACAAGTTCTTTATCCAAGTATACATCTCTTTTCTTACCCCTCTTTCCTTTTCTTACAATTAAATATGGGTCTTTTGTTGTTAATTCAATGTCACCAATTTTTAAGTTAGCAATCTCTGCTACACGCAATCCACTAAAAAGTGCTAAATCTACTAACATGTAACGTTTTACCCATGTTTCACGTCCGTGTAATAAATCCAGATCAGCTTTGTCTCTACATGTTTTTAATAGTTTTGATCTTTGATCACGGTCTAAAATCTTTTCTCTATCGATGTTATAAGAGGTAGAACTCATTTCTAGTCTTCTATTTTATAGCCTATGGATAATATATTATAGTCTAGTACAGAAAAATCTACGATATTTTATAGGATATTTATATTCTCTATAAGATATAATTGAGTTACAGACAGGTCTCTTGGATGCAGAACTCTTACTTCTCATGCTTCTACAATGTGTTTGATGAGTTTATCAATTTCTATTAGTTCTTTTTTGAGATGTTCCTTAATGGCAACACGGGTTTGACCAAAAACTCTTTAGTATTATTACCTGTCACTATAGCTTGTGGAGATGGTGTTTTGTAGCCAAGTGAGCTGTGTGGTCTTACCTCATTGTAGTGTCTTCTCCATTGCTCTATAAGTACCTGTGCTTCCTTTAGACTGTAAAATATCTCTGTGTTAAGTAGTTCATCCCTAAGCTTTCCATTAAAACTCTCATTATATCCATTCTCCCAGGGTGACCCAGGCTCTATAAAAGCTGTTTTTACTCCAACACTACCTATCCACTCCCTTGTAGCTTTTGCAGTAAATTCACTCCCGTTATCAGAGCGTATGTACTCAGGAACCCCTTCTGTGATAAACAGTGCGCTTAGGACATCTAATACATCCTCGGACTTAAGTGAAGACCCTACACGGATTGCAAGACACTTCCTTGTATACTCATCTATCACAGTCAACATCCTTATCTTCTTACCATTATGAAGTCTGTCTGAAACAAAATCGTAGCTCCACACATGGTTCTTAAAACAGGGTCTTAGTCTTATGCAGGAGCCGTCATTTAGGTATAACCTACCCCTCTTCGGTTGTTTTGATGGAACTCTAAGTCCTTCCTCTCTCCATATCCTCTCAACACGTTTATGATTCACTACCCATCCTTCAGCTCTAAGAAGTGCTGTAATACGCCTATATCCATATCTGCCATACTTAGTGGCAAGACGAACTATATCTTCTCTTAGTACCTCTTCTTCCACTGATTTGTTTGATTGATGACGTTGCACCGAACGGGGTTGATTAAGAACTCTACATGCTCTACGCTCTGATACTTCCAGCTTTTGTTGTACATGCACTACACATCTACGTCTTCGTTCGGTGCTTAGAAGTTTCCCTCTGAGGATTCTTTAAGTATTTGATTATCAAGCGTTAGGTCTGCTACTGCACGCTTTAGTCTTGAGTTCTCTTTCTCTAGTTCTTTTAACCGTTTTGCCTGACTTACTCCCATACCTCCGTATTCTTTCCTCCAGCGGTAATAAGTGTTTGTTGTTACTCCTATCTCCCTGCATATCTCTGATAGATTCCTCCCTTCAGAAGAAAGAACTTCTGACTGACGTAGCAGACGTATTATCTGCTCTGGTGTGTAGCGTTTCCTGCCCATCTTTGTTGCCTCCTATATATAGGGTTTTCTGTCTAAAAAATAACTTAACACATGGACCTATTATAAGGGGGCAGGTCATGAGGTAAGACCACACAGCTCACTTGGCTACAAAACACCATCTCCACAAGCTATAGTGACAGGTAATAATACTAAAGAGTTTAATGACGGATTTATTCTCTCTAAAATATCTTAACTAATGGTCCTATTATAGGGGCCAGGTCAGTTAGTCAACAAGAATAAGGCAGTTCAAAAAGTGTATTTTAGAACAGATAATAAATGTCTAAAATCAGAATAATTGCAAACATAAATTGAAATACCCTATAAAACATGCTTACCTATTCTAAATTATACTAAGAAGGTAATTGTTAAATGTTGCCAGATTTATCAAAGTTAAAAAATAAACTTTACAAATTTCAGGAAGACTTTATCCATCATTCTATTCAGCAAGGGCTTGGTCCATTAAAAGACTGTAAAAGGATTCCCATGTTTGAAGGCCATAGACATGGTGTTGAAAGACATACCGAGGATAAAGAGATACATGATTTTACCCCGATAGAAGGCGAAATTGCTTTTAAACCTCAGGAAGATGATTTAGAAACCACCTTTGAAAAACTATATGATTTAGGACAACAAATGGGTAATGCCTTCCAGAAAAAAGCTTTTGAACAAATGGATAAAAGCCTAACCAAGAAAGGACAATCAGTTAATGCAGAAGGACTTCCTACAGTCGATGCAATTTTTGCAATGTTAGAAAAAGTTGAATTCCCTTTGGGGCCAGACGGAAAACTTAATATGTCGGGATACAAATTTGTTGGCGGCACAAAAGCACAGGAGTCAATGATTAAAGCATGGAAAGAAATCCTCACAGACCCGGGGAAAATGAACAAATTGGAAAGACTGCAAAAACGCAAGGAAGAAAGTGCCCGTGCTAAGGAAGCTAATAGAAAACTGGTTGGATAATGCTTCTGAAAGAAGTTACCAGCCTGTCTTTTGCCAAATGCTAATGGATCAAGGACACACGGTCTTACACAGCACAAGGCATTGTCCTATCGAGTATGGCAAGGATGTTCTAGCTTTTGCGCCAGACGGTAAAGCCTGTGCTTATCAATTAAAAGGTAATCCCGGAAGTCGTCTTACATTAGCTCAATACAGAGAGATTGTCCCACAACTTTTAGAGTTGGTTAATCAAGGAATTGAACATCCTCAAGTCTCGAATGATAAACCGCACCGATCCTATCTTGTAACAAATGGCCAAATTGAAGAAGAAGTTCAACAGGCTATTGTCCAGCAAAATGAAACTAATATCAGGGACGGTCTTCCCGACCGAAAACTGGAAACAATATCAAGAGATCAACTTTTAAAATGGGCCTATAATTTGGAACACAGCCTATGGCCCGATGAACTGGATGATGTAAAGCAGTTCCTTGAAATTTTGACCCAGTCAGGAAGTGACTTGTTTCCGATTCAAAAATGGCATATTTTACTTTCCAACCTGCTTAAACTTTCAGAAGATGATAACAAATGCTCTAATGCAGAATTTTGCAGAAGAGTTTCTAGCGCTGCGCTTCTAACCTCAGTTGCTCTCAAACCTTTTTCAGAAAAAGAAAATCACTGGGCTACCATAAGTGCCTGGACCATGCTTTCCACATATCTTATTGCAGCGATAGAAAAACATAAAAAGTCGGAAAGCATGATTTCAGACACGTTGGCTATCGCTGAAGAAACAATATTCAATGAATTATATTCCTTTGTTCAAGAGGTGCTGGATATCAATGGCCCTCTATTTGTTGGGAACGAAATGGCCGATTTTGCAGTCTACAAATGGCGATACACGCTAGTTGTTGGATTGTGTAGCTTGTTCTGGATATGGGCAGAAAAAGAAGATTTGTGGCCAGATGAATATTTTAAAAACCGGCTTTCAGTCTTTATTCCAGATAATCAGGACGCTATGGATTTGTGGGGTGAAGCGGCCATACCCCAATTTTTAACCCACATATGGCAAGTGTTAGGGAAAGGAGATAAAAAGCTATCAGCATCATTAACTAAAATCCTGACAGAACGCTCTATTAAAGAATCTCTACCAGTTGTTTACTGTGACGCAGATGAAATCATAAGAAACCGATTGTCAGAAACTTTGGAATGTTTTGACTCTACGATTGATAAACCACCGAAGGATTCTACGTGGTCCGCCCAACAGCTCATGCTTCATATGGTATATCGGAATTTAAAAGAAGCATGTATAGAGCTGTGGCCACACTATACACATATTGTCAGCATTTCATTTATCCCAAAAGAACCTTGGCAATACTGCTTATACAGAACTGAATTTGGTGACAATTTATCACATGTTCCTCCAGTAACAGGCGAATGGACTAAATTGAAATCAGACGCTGTAAAGCCCGCAAACGACTTAGTGCCAGACAGCCTTTTAAAACACCCTGTACTGCTTTGGTTATGGTGTCTATTAAGTCCTCAAAGAACATTATCGCCAGTAATTTACCACGTCTTCTCATATTTTTTTGAAGGTAAAGAAACGAACAAAAGAGAGAACAATACTGGAAAGCATTCTAAACAATAAACACTATCTTAGAATGTGATAATGCTTTATATCTATTCGCCTTTGACCTGCCCCTTATAAAAGGTCCGCATAGAGAATTTATTGAACAAGTTGGAGGGTTATATACTGCTCCCCACCAGTGTTTAGGTTTATCAGGTCTTAGTTTTAGAGTCCCATCTTCTTCTCTTCATTGCTCCCTCCATTTACCTTTTACAAAGTATTTTACCTACTTAACTATACTTCGTTCTTAATGGGGAGCAGTATAAAGTTCGCATAGATATATTATGGTATTTGCATAGGTTCAATAAAACCATGATCACCATCTTCAAACGTGACAAACTTCCTGATAAGGTTCGTCTTTTTCGTGCTGGCTTATTTGTATGGTGACTTTCCGGTCAAGCCTTTTCAGGAAATCAAGAAGTTTATCCGTGGTGAACCGGCTAAAGTGGCCGTTCATCAGGTGTGAGGCTTCCGGTTGTTTGATACCAAGAAGTTTGGCAATTTCCATCTGTTTCAGATTTTTATCCTCAAGGATATTATAGACATGAAACCCAATCTGGGACCGCGCATGCAGTTCCTTCGCATCGCCTAATCTCAAATCGGCGAATATGTTGACCGTACTTTCTTCAAACTCAATCTTTCTTTTCTTGCTCATCTTTAGCAACCTCCTGTGCATCACGATAACGCTGCTTTATCAAATCAATATCTTTTTTAGGTGTTGCGATACCTGATTTTGATTTTTTCATAAACGCATGGAGTACATATATTTTCTCACCTATTTGCAACGCAACAACCGTGCGATATGTATCAGTGTTAAAGTTTGTGACCAACTCAAAAACGCCACTTCCAATTTCTCTAAACGGTTTAGCCGTTATCGGCATGCCACCATACTGCATAAGCTGTAATTCATCACCGACTTCTTTTTTAACCTCATCGGGAAACTTTAATATATTTTTCTTTGAATTTCCCATCCATATGACAGTCCGTATAACCGGTGTTTTTAACTTATTAATAATAATAATAACCTTACTCCTATAATATAGGATATTTCCTATAATTTCAAGGGATATTCTTATTTCAAGTCTATAACAGAAGTTTATAAAAGTTTAGCAGGAAGATCAAAAGCTTGCAGAACTTAGATACCAATAAAACCTGTTTCAAGTTTAACAGAAGCTATAGATAAATCGTATAAGATAGAATATTCGGGGGTAAATCTTAACGGAAACCGGTCAAAACTGCGAGATCTTACAAAATTGGGGTGTTTGTATGTGATTATCCTAAACAACAGTTATAAGCCATTGTACCAATTCATAACATTCCGTGATATAATAGAAACATGTCAGGTAGATATGGATTTTCTGTGGAACAGTGGGATGAGGTTAAAGAGGAAATAAAAAATATACTCATTGACCGAGCTAAAGTTGAAAACACCATATCCTATTCCGAATTAGCTAATCAGATTATGTCTATTGAAATTGAGCCTCACGAACGTGCCTTACATGAAATGTTAGGAGAAATTTCAATTAACGAAGATGATTCAGGTCGTGGATTGTTGTCTGCATTAGTAATCCATAAAGATGGTGATATGATACCAGGACAAGGTTTTTTCGATTTAGCCGCAAGTAGAGACAGAGATACTTCGGACAAAGATAGATTTTGGAGTAAAGAACTAAAATCCGTTTTTTCTTATTGGAAATTAAAATCACAATAAAGTTAATATTAGTCACTAAACTATTTCTACATTCAATTCAGCCGATTTAGTAAGTCCTTCTAATTACATCCCCTATAATATCGATTACTTTATTTACATCTACTTGCTGCTCCTCTTGCAATATGGTTATATTTCTTGAGCACCACTTGGCGGTCTGCTTCGTTAACTCCATGTTGACGCAACAGAGGATCTATAGGCTCAATGATAGACCAGCCCTCTGGGTCCATCAGTATGTTTCCTTCAATTAATTGGTCGTTGATGGTGAATACGGCAACACCGGGTTTATCCACTACCATGCCTTGATAGGTGGCCGGCTCCTCGAGCGGAACTATCTCGAAACTCTGATCGTCTTCATCTTTTATATATGCCTCGGTGAGGTCTGCGTTGCGCAGGTTTCTGAGTGTCAGTTGTACGTCTGCCTTGGTGAGTATGTTTTCTTTCTTGACGAATGGAAGCTGAATGCTCTCCCCATCCTGAACAGACGAAGCCAAGGTTTTGGTGTCGAGTTGGATTGGTTGGAACGGCCCGATGTCGGCGAGTACTGCCCTTAAAATCTGGTCCGCTTCCGATTCGTTATTACTATCACATCCTATGGTTGCTGCTATTAAAATGAGTAATACAAAAAGATTGAGTGATTTAATCACTTTCTTCATATTCTCTCCTCACTGCTGATAATATAGTAGGGTCTAGATGATTAAATACCGATAATACCTTAATAAAGATTATAGCCAATATTTTGAATAATAGTTGTAATGACTCAGAAGTAAATTATTAAAGAAACCTTTAAATGTAAAGTATGATTCTTGCAATATTCCAGCTCCGCCTAAACAGGTGTACGGTATCCAAGTGCTGAATGAAGGTAGCCGTATCGAGTTTTTACCAACTTAATTATACTTCGTTCTTAATGGGGAGCAGTATAAAGATACTATATCTACTATTTAGTTATGAGATCTAATTTTGCTTATATGATAAGGCAAAAAAAATAGCTCAAGTATATGGATAGTATAGGTTTGATGGAAGGTTGTTAAACTTGAATATCTAAGAATTTGTTCCTATCTTTCCAGTCACCGCAAAAAAAAGGAATAGGAGAAATATTACTATCCCCCTATTCCAGTAAAATTCATTATTTTTTGTTTCTAGTAACGAGAAAACAGACAGCGCTATTGAGTTGCATCATCTGCAGCCGGAGCACTTTCATCTGCAGCCGGAGCACTTTCATCTG
>JBBDIN010000116.1:0-17268 GCA_040880385.1 Thermodesulfobacteriota bacterium
TATATGTTCTCTTTCGGTTATTGTAAGGGTGCGCTGTTTCGCAATTGGGTGCTGCCACAAAAGAATATCTGCATCAAGACCTATCTGGTGGCTACTGTGGTCATCAAGAATAGGACCGCCAGTCTGTTGAGAAATGTCGGCAATCAATAACATTGTATTAAGCTCTTTGTTTGCTTTCTTGCTTAGAGATTCTATATACTCGATTGTTTCCGGGTTGCCATAATAACGCCCTCTGTTCGGTCTTATTACCTGAAAGCCTTCTCCGTCTATGCTAAGAGCGGCAGAGTTTCTTATGCAGCCTGCGGTATAAGAACCAATTGATTCTGAAATACTAAGTTCACTGGCTGTTGTCTTAGCGTCGTATTGAATGATTAGAAATAAAAGAACTGCTATAAGAAGAATCTGTCTCATGATTGATGAATATATTATCACTATCAGATTTGAATCCAAGGCTGCCTCAGAATAAGTTTTTTTAATTATATTCAACTAAGTGGTTGACAATGGTTTTTGTTTGAGCTATTATCAACTGCATGGTTGATAATAATGCTGAGTTTATGGACAGGGTCTTTTATGCACTATCCAACACAACACGCAGGAACATTGTTCTCGAGCTTACTAAAAAGGACTTAACTGTAAATGAGCTTGCTGAAAAATATGATATGACGCTTCAGGGTGTGTCTAAGCACATACATGTGTTGGTAAAATCTGGACTGGTTTCCCAGACAAAGAAGGGTAGGACTAAGTCCTGCAAGTTTAATTACCAGCATCTGAGTAAAATTTCAGAACTGCTGGAACAGTATAGAGCGTTCTGGGAGAAAAGGCTGGACGCTTTGGATAAATATATTGAAAAACGTAAGAAGGAGGAAGGTTAATTATGAGTGATAATACAGTTGTTGTAACCAAAGTAATAAACGCAACCAGAGAAGAATTGTTTGAGGCTTTCACAAATCCGGACGTTATGAACAAGTGGTTTTATCCAGACGATGATATGTCAGTAGAAGTCAATAATACCTTCCAAGTTGGTGGGGGATATACATTGAAAATGCACGGGAAAAACGGTGTCACTTATACCCACGTCGGAGAATATAAGGAGATAGTTCCCCCGGAAAAACTCGTTTTTACATGGAACTCTGATTTTGTTCAAAATACTGTAGTCACCGTTACATTTAATGAATTAGATGCGGGAACCGAAGTGACTATCACGCACGATTTACTACCTGCCGGGGAAATGTCTGAGAACCACAGAGGTGGTTGGACCGGCTGTCTTAACAGGTTAGAAAGCACTATGGTTAATTAGAAAAACAGATTAAAATTTTAACAAAACTCTATATTTAGGAGGTTTAATATGTATAGGTTCTTTAGTTTTTCAGTTACGGCGGTTTGTTTAATATTTGTTGCGTTTAGTTTCGCTAGTGCCGATCCAAGTAAGGAGCATAATATGGATTATGTGAAGCCTTATACAGGCACAGCTGAGCTTGAGCAGATGAAATCCTTATCCGGTACCTGGACAGGAGCAGGCATGATGCACGGTAAGGAGGTTCCTATGACGGTCGAGTATAAAACTACGGCTGGAGGTAGTGTAGTTATCGAAACAATCTCTCCCGGAACACCAATGGAAATGGTATCAGTCTACTATGAGGAAGACGGTAAACTGGTAATGAAGCATTTCTGTATGTTAAAAAATCAGCCAGTCTTAGGGCTTAAAAATTCAAGTGAAAACACCCTGGAGTTCGATTTGGTAGACGGCACAAATATGGATGCATCAAAAGATATGCATATGCACTCTGCAGTTTATACATTTGTAGATGATAACACTATGACACAGACCTGGACTCCGTATCAAGACGGCAAAGCTGCAGAAGGAGCAAATACTGTTACTTTGAGTCGCGCACAGTAAAAATCTTTTATATTTCAACCTAGTCCTCTTGATTTCCTCCTAATATAATAGGTTATAATTATCTTAGCGGCATTAATTCTTGAATATTAATAACTGAAAGGAGAAACGGAGATGAAGAGGACTAGACAGCTTCTTACACTTTTTGTATTTGTATCATTGATTTCTATTCTATCGATAGGCGGCTGTAATAAAAACGGATCAAACGGCCAGCCCATTCCACAAGAGATCAGAGCAATTTTTAATAAGGCATTATACGATGGAGGGTTTTGGGCTCTCCGTGTCGTAGATTTGGAAACCGGCGAAGTTATCTACGACCAGCACTCGGATGATAATCTCTTTATTGGCTCCGTAAGAAAAGTATTCACGATAGGGGAAGCGCTTAAAGCTCTTGGTCAGGATTTCATGTTCCGTACTCCTATTCACCGCCAGGGATCAGTTAACGAAGAAGGTGTGCTTGAGGGTGATCTTATTCTTGTAGCCAAAGGCGATCTAACTATGGGAGGACGCCGAAACCCCGACAACACTATGGCTATTACTAACTTTGACCATAACGATGCCAATAACCTGGGCAATGCGATTTTAAGCGCTCCTAACCCTCTTCAGGGATATAAAGGCCTCGCAAAGCAGATTGCAGATTCCGGTGTGACAAGAATCACAGGGGAAATAATAATTGACGACAGATTGTTTCAGCCCTACTTGTTTAGAAACGAGTTTGATGTAAAACCTATATTCGTTAATGATGATGTTGTTGATGTAATAGTTGATCCGGGAACTCCTGGTGGGCCTGCTGTAGTAGACTACAGACCAAAAACCGCTGCATTTAGTGTAGATTCAACGCTTCAAACTCTGGCAACAGGAGAAGTCAACGATATAGATATTGATCCATTTGTACCAGAGTGTTTCGGGATGCTCAATTGTATGGGTACTGTTTCAGGGGAAATATCCGCTGATTTGGTGCCCCCGTTAACGGATACTTTTCCAATAATACAGATTTTCAGGATATCTGATCCGTCGTCTTATGCCCGTACGGTTTTAATTGAAGCACTTATAGAAGATGGGGTCATAATAGATGCACCTGTTGTCGCAAAAAATCCTTCGCAACTTCTACCACCTAAGAACTCATATACCCCTGACACAATTTTAGCAGAATATCTCTCTCTCCCTTTGTCCGAGTACGGAAAGCTCGTATTAAAAGTGAGCTACAATATCGGTGCAGATACGAGTTTACTTCTCTGGGGTCTGACCAGGGGAAGTGATAACATGAATGATACATTGGCTATAGAGAGAGACCATCTTATTAAAGATATAGGTATCCCGGGAGATGAATTCCTATTTTTTGACGGTAGTGGCGGAGATGATACAACTGCTACCAATAAAGCAGTATTACGTATGCTAGAGTATATAAGTAAGCAGTCTTTCTTTCCTGATTACCTTGAGTTATTACCTATACTTGGCGTAGACGGATCACTGGGTTTTGTAACCGATTTTGAATCTGATCCTACTCTAGTGGGTGCTAAGGGAAACGCTTATGCCAAGACAGGCACTAAAATTACAGGAAGCCCAGATGGACTACTTCTTGATGGGCAGGCTTTAGGTGGATATATAGATGCTAAAAGTGGAAAACGGCTTATTTATCACCTGATAGTAAACGATGTGCCTCTGGGTTTCGATATTACAAATGTGCAGCAGGTATTTCAAGACCAGGGAACTATCACTGCCATCATCTGGCGGGATAATTAGGATATGACAGCTATAAAAACAAAAGGAGTAAAATTACCAATGAGATTAAAATCTTTTACCTTCCTAACTTTGATTATCTTTATGTCGATATTCTCAATTGGGGGCTGCAACAACAATTCTCAAACAGGGCAGGCCATACCTGAGGAAATTTTAGAGATAATCAATGATGAATTTTACTCAAATGCGACTTGGAGTTTGAAAGTTGTTGATCTCGAAACAGCTCAGTTAATCTATCAATTAAATCCCGAAATCGTAGCTTTTACAGGATCCGTAAGGAAGTTGTTTTCTGCTGGTCTCGTGCTAAACGAACTGGGGCCGGATTTTAGATTCAAAACCCCGGTATACCGGACAGCAACCGTTGATTCGGAAGGAGTGCTTGATGGGAATCTCATTTTAGTTGCCTCTGGTGATTTGACCCTTGGTGGAAGAAATACCGAAGAGGGAACGATTGCTTTCACAAATTTTGATCATGTAGATGCTAACCCTCTCGGGAGCGCTATCCTAACTCCCCAAGACCCGCTCACTGGTATCGATGAATTGGCACAGCAGGTTGCAGATTCGGGCATCAAAGTTGTAAATGGCGATGTAGTAATTGATGATCGGCTGTTTGATCAGTTTGTAGTGCCTAACGATAAAAGGCTTATTTCTCCAATAGTGATAAATGACAATTTAATAGACGTTACTATTATCCCAACTCTTCCAGGAGAACCCGCAATGGTTACCTGGCGGCCCGAAAGTGCTGCTTTCAATGTAGAAGCTGATGTAGTTACAGTAGCGGAAGGAGAAAACGAAGATGTTAAGTTGTCTTCAGCTGAGCCAACATGTATTGGATTTCAAGGTTGTATCGGTAAAGTGCAAGGACAAATCCCTGTGGGCTTTAAGCCGGATTTATTAGGTGTTGAAACCCTGGTTCAGACTTTTAAGATTGATAACCCTACAGCCTATGCCCGCACAGTATTTATAGAGGCTCTCCAAAGAGCAGGAGTTACTGTTAATACAAATTTAATAGGGCAGAATCCTAAACAGAAATTACCAACAGAAGCCTCCTATACTCCACAAACACTTGTTGCTGAGTTTGTATCACTCCCTTTCTCAGAAACCACAAAGCTGGTGCTAAAAGTAAGTCACAATTATGGGGCAAATTTGAATCTAATATTATTTGGGGTGACCCAGGGCGTTAAAACTGTTCAAGACGCTCTTGAAGTTGAAAGGGAAACATTAATAAATGATTTTGGCATCTCAGGCAACGAATTTGATTTCCCGACAAACGGAAGCGGAAGCCCTGATAGCCAAGCATCTGCGGATGCGATAATAAAGCTTCTAAAGGAGATGAAAGACCGGGACGTGTTTACACCTTATTTTGACTCATTACCTATTTTGGGTGTAGATGGATCTTTGGCCACTGTAGGGATGAATCCTCCTCCTGAGCCTCCCAACCCTATTATTTCACAGGCGTATGGAGAGGTATTTGCTAAAACCGGCACTACAGCTAAATCTGTGGATCAGGAGATATTTTTAGTAGCGCAGAACTTTGCAGGTTATCTTGATTCAAAACAAGGCAAGCGTCTTGCGTATGTTGTAATGGTTAATAATGTAGGAGTAATAGGGAGTATTAACGATATTCTCAGAGTATTTGATGATCAGGGAAAGATTTCTGCGCTAATATTTAAAGAAAATTGATAAAGTATTAACCTTCTCTAATAACTGAAACTAAATATAGCTGCTTTTGTTGAAAGAAAGCTTGTCCGAGTATTATAATTGTAATATTGGGGTTTATACTTATTATTGAAGATATGATTAGATTATGAAAAGGACAAACTAGAAGTTGAACTATCCCATTGAATATATACTTTTCGGCGCTTCCCTATTATTGCTTCTGAGCATTCTTGCCAGCAAAGTTGCTTCTATAATTCGTGTTCCAGCCCTTATTATATTCATCTTGGTTGGAATGGCTGCGGGCTCTGAAGGCCCCGGTGGGATAGAGTTTGATGACGCCTGGGTAGCGCAGTTCTTAGGTGTGATAGCGCTTGCTTTCATTATCTTCTCTGGTGGGCTTCACTCGAGCTGGAAAAGCGTATCTCCTGTACTCTGGACAGGGGTTTCTTTATCAACAATTGGAGTTTTCCTGACCGCTATCTTAGTAGGTCTATTTGTTCATTACCTTCTAGATTTCTCAATATTAATGGCTTTATTACTTGGTGCCATTGTCTCATCTACAGATGCAGCAGCCGTGTTTTCCGTAATGAGCTCAAGCGGCACCAAATTAAAAGGCAGCCTAAAAGACTTGCTAGAATTTGAGTCTGCAAGCAACGACCCGATGGCCGTTATTTTAACATTGGGTTTTATCCATCTTTTAACCAATCCAGAGGCCTCAATTTGGAGTATGGTCTTACTGTTAATTCAACAAATGGTTCTTGGTATCGTAATTGGTCTTATTATGGGGAAAGCCATCGTGTTTACTGTAAACAGACTCAGGTTAAATTTTGAGGGCTTATATCCTGTACTTACACTAGCACTTGTAATCTTTACATATGGCCTTACAGCATCGATTGGCGGAAGCGGCTTTCTGGCTGTCTATATAGCAGGACTTATTTTGGGAGGAAGTGATTTTATCCATAAACAGAGTCTTACCAGGTTTCATGACGGTCTTGCTTGGCTCATGCAAATCACAATGTTTTTAATACTGGGACTTCTTGTTTTTCCTTCACGACTATTGCCCATAATCGTCTCGGGCATTTTGATCTCTCTCTTTCTGATTTTCATTGCGCGTCCTATAGGGGTGTTTCTGTCACTGCCTTTTGGAAAAATTAATTTTAAAGAGAAGACTTTTATTTCCTGGGTTGGACTGCGTGGCGCGGTTCCGATTATACTTGCCACGTTTCCTCTTCTTGCAGGCGTCCCCAAAGCCGACATTTTATTTAACATCGTATTTTTTATTGTAATCACATCAGTTCTAATTCAGGGAACCACTATTGCTTTAGCTGCAAAATTGCTTGGTGTTAATGCCCCGGAAACCAAGACCAAAACTGAACATGTAGAGTTTGAGTTTCATTACGATGAAAATAGCCAAAAAATAGAATTAGTGATCCCTCAGAATTCAGAGGCTATTGGAAAGCAGTTGGTTGAACTCGGACTTCCAGAGAGCGCAATAATTGTCCTTATTAAAAGAGAGGACAAATCAATAGTCCCACGCGGCGGTACCATAATTGAACCTCAGGATAAGTTGCTGATTCTAGCTGAGAATGATGATCTTCCCAAAATAAAATCCATATTTGGAATCTAATTATATATACTTTTCTTCATATTGACTCATATTGAAAAATATTCTAGCAGTTATATATAACAAGAAAAATAGTAATATTATTGCTGCGGTAGCGATAATTTGTTCTGCGCTATTACTGATCGGCGCTTTTTACTATCCCTTTATAAAATCTACTTTTAGTGTGGATTTTCCCGACTGGATACCCAATTGGTTTAGCCTGCACGATGAGCTTGAAGAGTGGATTGTAAAAAAAGGCAAGATACCTGTAGGCAATCAATACTTACTGGGCATTATTAAGTCTCTTTTTGCAGACGGGTCATTTTTCCTGGGGATTATTATCTTTCTTTTCTCTGTAGTATTCCCGATGCTAAAAATAGTACTTTGCGCAGTTGCTCTAATCTCTTTTCAAAAAACAGATGCCAAAGACAAAATAATTAAGGCTATAGGTTATGTCTCAAAATGGTCAATGGCTGACGTTTTTATAGTTGCTGTAATTATTGTGATGTTTAAAGCTAAAGGATTCAATTTTAAATTCACAGCTGAACCGGGAATATATTTTTATGCTATTTCGGCAATTCTCTCCTCACTTGCTATATTGCTCATCATGCGTCAATTTGAATCTGAAAGAGCTTAGTCAATTGTAAAAAGTTATTACTTAGATACTATCTTTATAAAACGGTGAGTAGGCATTGTTTGCCGAAATTCTGACAATTCAAAGGAGGATCTAATAGATATGAGCGGAACATCAATGGTACAAAGTTTAAAAGCAAACAGGGGATGGCTTCTGGTATTAGGAATGGCCTATGTAATACTGGGCTGGGTGGCTATTGGCTATCCTATGGCTGCCACAATAGCTATTGAGATATTACTGGGTTATATATTACTGGTTGGTGGAGCGATTTCAGTAGTAGGATCGTTTTTTTCGGGTAATTGGAAGAATCTAATTCTAATATTATTAAGCGGCATTTTGTACATATTTGTCGGATTTTTACTTGTCACGAATATGAAAGAGGGGGTAATCACTCTGACACTCTTGCTTGCTGCATTCCTTTTGGTAGAGGGAATTTTTAAGATAATACAGGCTTTTCAAATTCAAACTGCTCAAAACTGGATATGGATACTTATAAGCGGTATAGCGTCTGTCATATTAGCTATTATGATCTGGGCAGAGTTCCCGCAGAGTAGCGCTTTTGTCATAGGGCTTCTAGTTGGGATTTATTTTCTAATAAACGGCTTTTCGATGATAATGTTCTCCTTTGCGCTAAAAGATGTAGAAAATACTGCATAGGATCATTTGCTTAACAATATATAAGCAATTATATCTTTAGTCCTGGCGCAGTCTTTAGTTCCGCTATTGCATTATTCTTGTAACAATCGTTAAGGAGATATATCTGTATTGATTTATCTCCTTTAACCCTCTAATCTCTATACTTATGGATAGTAGAGCCAAAGAGCCCTCACTTTTTAAACCCCCGGATGATGCGGCGCCACTCGCGGAGAGGATGCGTCCTAAAACATTTGATGATTTTGTGGGGCAGGATCATCTGCTCGGCTCTGATGGAGTAATCCGTAAGATGTTAAGCGGCAAGAATATCCGCTCAATGATCTACTGGGGACCTCCAGGGACTGGGAAAACTACCCTTGCCAGATTGCTCGCTACAAAGATAGATGCCCAATTTATACAAATAAATGCTATTTCCTCAGGTGTTAAAGAACTAAGAGAGATCATCTCAGAAGCTGAAGACACTTTAAACATGGGGAAGAGAACTGTTCTCTTTATTGATGAGATTCACCGTTTTAATAAATCCCAGCAGGCGGCTCTTCTTAAAAGCGTTGAAAATGGAACTCTCGTTCTTGTCGGCGCTACAACTGAAAATCCATCTTTTGAGGTTATTTCTCCACTTTTATCAAGGTGCAGGGTTTATGTTCTTGAATCTCTTACAGATGAGGACCTTGAGAAAATATTGGACAAAGCCTTTAAAGAAGACGAGTTCATCGGCGAGACCACAATTACCCCTGAAGCTAAAGAAGAGCTCATCAGACAAAGCGGCGGGGATGCTCGAATAATGTTGAACGCGCTTGAAGTCGCGGTTGATATCTCCGATTTAAGAGAGTCTCTGATCGATCGTGATACTATCCGCGAGGCATATCAGACTCATCATTATAGATACGACAGAGCAGGGGAGGAGCATTACAATACTATCTCTGCATTCATAAAGAGCGTAAGGGGGAGTGATCCCGACGGTGCTGTCTATTATCTAGCACGTATGTTAGAAGCTGGGGAAGACCCAAAGTTTATTGCCCGAAGGTTGATAGTATTGGCCTCTGAGGATATAGGCAATGCCGAGCCTTATTCGCTAAGTTTGGCAACAGCAGCTTTTACTGCTGTAGATTACGTAGGCATGCCTGAAGCCAGCATAATTCTTGCTCAAGCCGCGACATATTTAGCCAGCTGCCCAAAGAGTAACGCTTCATATAAAGCTATAGGTGAGGCAACGGCAGAAGTAAGGAAGCAGCCGAATTTGAAAATACCGTTTCATTTACGGCCGGCGCCAACCCAGCTTATGAAAGACATTGGCTATGGCAAGCACTACAAATATTCCCACGACTACGATGAGCACTTCATAGAACAGGACTTTCTTCCTCAAGAGATTAAGAACAGTATTTACTATAAACCGACAGAGATCGGCCGAGAAGCCGCCCTTAAAAAGTATCTCGACCGAAAGTGGAAAAAACGTCAGAAAGACGAGAAATAACTTCTCTCTTACGAAACACCTCAGTGTCTAGTATCATTCTTAACCATGTGTTGAACTTGTTTCAGAATCTCGTTTCTTATTTCCTCCCCTTTTGTAAAGGGGAGTTAGAGGGGATTTGCCCGCGGTCTATTCTAAAGGAAGTAATCTCTCTTTTCCTGCCACCCTCAACCATGTACCGGACTACGATCCGGGATCGTTTCAGAATCTAGCTCTTATCTGTCATTACCGAACATTTTTATCGGGAATCCATTTAATTCCCTCCTTTGAAAAAGGAGGGTTAGGGAGGATTTGAAGTTTGTTGTCACCCTGAACTTGTTTCAGGGTCTCATCTTTTTGTTTGTTATTGTGGTGTTTACTCTTTTCTCTCTATCAATTCAATCTTATATGAGTCCGGATCTTCAATAAAAGCTATTACTGTAGTTCCGTGCTTCATCGGTCCCGGAGGGCGTATTACCTTCCCACCCATCTCCACTATCTTTTCACAAGTGGCATAAATGTTGTCTACACCAAAAGCCATATGTCCGTATGCATTTCCAAGGTCATAATTTTCTGTACCCCAGTTATAGGTCAACTCTAGAAACGGTTCAGAATCTCCGCCATTTCCGAGGAAGGCAAGGGTGAACTCTCCGTCAGTGTATTCCGTTTGTCTATGAAACTTTAGCCCCAAAACTTCTGTGTAAAATTTTATGGATTTATCTAAGTCTCCAACTCTTATCATAGTGTGTAAAAAGCGCATTTTAGTCTCCTTTACCGCTTCTTGCAATATTATAATTCATAAACTAGCATTGCCTTTTTATGATGTCAAAACGTTAGTCATAGATTCTTGATTTTCATTTGATTCGGGAGGGATATCTTAAATCTGTAATGATTGTTCTTGCTTTACAATTAAGTGTTACCAAGTACGAAATAATTTTAGGAATGAACAATAAACAATGACTAGAAAATAGTTTCGTTTCCTACCAGTATTTTAGCCTCAAGGGTTGCTTGAACCGTTCCTTCGGTATTTCTTATTTCTCCGGAAAGAGCTACAAGACCGCCATTTAGTTTAGGCTTCTCGTCCAATTCTGTAACAGCCCACTCCATAGTTATTGTATCGTTAATATATACAGGGGCAGTGAATTTGATTGAAGCCTCAACCGTTGAAATATCGGTATCATGGAACGCCTTGCTATATACTCCCACCATTAGGCTAAAAGTGAGTGCTCCATGAACAATTCTTTGACCAAATCTGGCGTTTTTCATATCAAGCGCGTTAGTATGAAGAGCATTGTAATCATTAAACAGTCCGGCAGCCCTGACTACGTGCGTCTCTGTTATCGTCATTTTCTCTGATAAGATGTCGCCTAACTTAAGCTCATTGAATGCTCTTCCGATTCTTGGCATTTCGTTTTTCATATCTTCCTCACAGTTTAAATATGTCTTCTATCCCTAATAGCTTTACCTAGGGTAATTTCGTCAATATATTCAATATCCCCACCCATGGGGATGCCATGAGCAATACGGCTAACTGCAATTCCAAGGGGTTTAATTAGTTTTGATAGATATAATGCCGTTGCTTCACCTTCAACGCTCAAGTTAGTGGCCACAATGACCTCCACAACACTTTCTTCCTCAAGTCTGGTAATAAGCTCTTTAATCCTGAGATCTTCAGGACCAACACCTTCCATAGGGGATATTACTCCGTGCAGGACATGATACTTGCCCTTAAATTCTCTGCTTCTTTCTATTGCTAACTGATCAAGTGGCTCCTCTACAACACAGATTGAGAAACTGTCTCTTTCTGTATCGCTGCATATATAGCAAGGTGATTCAGAGGCAAAGTTGTAGCAGTGATTGCATAGGATTACTTTGGATTTAGCTTCAATTATAGCTTGCGCAAGGTTTTCAGAATAAATTTTAGGAGACCTGAATATATGAAACGCTAGCCTGGTGGCATTCTTCTCTCCGATGCCAGGCAGTTTCGCCAATTCTCCTATAAGTCTAGAAATGGATTCTGGAAGCCCTGATTGTCTCATTTCTTAAAGTAGTCCGGGAGGAATACCCATACCGCCGGCAGCTTTGGAAACCTCATCTTTCATTATATTCTGCCCACGGTTTAGCGCCTCATTTACTGCTGCGGTAATTAAGTCTTGTAGCATTTCGATATCGTCGTCTTGTAATAAATCCGGCTCTATCTTGATTGATAGCACTTCGCCCTTGGCTTTTGCAACAACTGTTACCATTCCTCCGCCTGAGGTTGCTTCAACCGTTTTCTCGCCAGCCTCAGCTTGAAGTTTTTCCATCTTTTCCTTCATCTGATTAGCCTGTTTCATCAAGTTCTTAATGTTTCCACCACCACCGCCACCAAATTTCATAGCTCTACTCCTTATTATTGGGTTTTATACTTATAACTCTGCCGCCGAAAATATCTATTGCTTCTTTTAAGACAGGGTCATTTTTTATCTTCTCTTTCTTTTCTGCTTTTTGTTCTACTTTTGTTATATTGTTTTCAGGAGTTTTTAGACTTACTTCTTTAATTTGCAATTCTACATGATCAGAGAAAAATTCTCTAATAAGAGTCTCTAGTGCAGTTTGTGATTCTTTTCTTTTTAAATAATCTGATTCTACTGATCCAGTTTCACAGATTATTTTTACAATTGAGCCATCAACAACAATTTCATTTGCCTGCTCTAGCCTTCTTCCTATTACAGGTTTTGTTGTTTTTACAAATTGAATGAAATCCTGGGTTGATTTGCTGCCGGATAATTTAGTTTTAGCTTGAGCCACTTCAGTAACTTTCTTCTCAGCTAATTTAGGGGCTTGTTTAGGTGAGGGGGCGGATCTGTAAGTTTGTGCTGGTTCATCAACACGACTAGTTGTTAGTTTTGCTGAGCCCATACTTTTACTCAATGTGTCCAGTTTCTTTATTATATCCTGAACAGGGACTATATCGTCTAGGGTGGAAAGCTTAATCAAAATTAATTCAAGGGCCATTTGCGGGTAAAAAGATCTCTGAATATTCTCGGCTCCTTCCAACATAAGGTTAAAAAGAGATTCTACTGTTTCTACACTTATATCTTTTAACAACTCTGAAAGAGAGGTCTTATCCTCTTCTGAAAGATCCGTTATCGACTCTTTCCCACAGGTTCTAACCAATAGAGCATATCTCAGTGTCCTCAATAAATCCTCAGCAAATCGCTTTGGGCTTATTCCCTTTTCAATCGCCTGATTGAGTACATTAATACAGAATTTAGGGTCCTTTTTTATAATGCCTTCAAGAGATGATTTAACCAGCGTTCTATCCAGTATTCCTAATACGGATAGGGCCTCTTCATGTTTAATATCGGTTCCAAATGTGGCTATAAGCTGATCCATTAAGCTTAACGAATCCCTTAAACTCCCGTCAGCTTCTTGAGCTATAATGTATAGAGTTTCGTCTTGGATATTTATCTCTTCTTTTGATGTAATAGAGGCTAGCTGCTCCCTGATTTTATCAACAGATACTTTTTTGAAATCATATCTTTGACATCTAGATAAAATTGTTACCGGTATCTTGTGAACTTCTGTTGTAGCCAGAATAAAGAGCACATGAGGAGGGGGTTCTTCTAAAGTTTTTAATAGAGCATTAAATGCAGATTGAGAAAGCATATGAACTTCATCAATGATGTATATCTTATTTTTCCCGGAAGTAGGTAGATATTTTATATTCTCAATTATTTCCCTCACGTCGTTTACACCAGTGTGAGAAGCAGCATCTATTTCCATTACATCTAGGGATTTACCTTCAGATATTTCGTTACAGAATGAGCAATTTGAACAGGGATCGGATGTAGGACCGTTAATACAATTTAGCGCTTTTGCAACTATTCTTGCGGTGGAAGTTTTTCCAACACCTCTTGGTCCTGAAAGTATAAATGCATGAGCAATTTTGCCTGTGGTAATGGCATTCTTAAGGGTTTGAGTAATATAGTCCTGACCTATTAGGTCATCAAAAGTTTTGGGTCTCCACTTTCTAGCCAGAACTACGTAGGACATTTATCACCTTAAAACCAGTTAGCCAGGTATCCGCAACGCACAGGAGGGTTTGCTACCGTTGCTCCCTTCCAGGCCTGGCGGATTTCACAATCTTCTGCCGTACGGGCCTGACTAACTGGAAATTTATTTCGTAATATGCATTCAAAACATATTATACAATATGCTAGAAGATACTCTACAATAAACGCTTAAGCCTATTATTCATTATGGCGGTGTATTGACCCCCTTTGGGTTCGAATTCCCTACACCTACCATTGTGTTGCAACAAATAATCCCTCTGAAAACAATATAAAGCAAGTTTTATGTTGCAACACTCCTTGCAATATCAGTGCTTTACACTGAGCATTGTCAAATCATTATTGGGTCGAAGTATGGTATGTTTCAACAGTTTGAATTCCGCTTCGCCTCCTTTAGAAACATTATAATCCGGGCAGTAAGCTATCCTTGTTTGAGGTGCTGGCTGACTGGATTTCATATCCCAAACTTTTATAACCCGACATGCGTTTGTCGCTCATTCGTTGCAATACCGGAACCTGATAATCTATGTAATCATACACCTGAACCTTAGTCTTATTATGATGAATTCTGTGCAGCCTTCCTGCATATTGGGCAAGCGTGCCTTTCCAAGATACGGGCATAGCAAGAAACAATGTGTCCAGTCTGGCATCATCAAATCCTTCACCAATATAGCGACCTGTGGCTATCAAAACGCGTTCTTCGTTGTCGCCAATACTTTCAAGCTCCTCGAGCATTTGACGATGAGCCTTTTTACCCATACCGCCTTGAAGGGTGATGATATGCTTTGAAAAGCCCGCAAGACGGTCTGCAAAAAAAGCAACGTGCTCTTTCCGTTCAGTTAAAATCACTGGTGACCGTCCTGCCTTCAGGGCTGTGATAACATCACTCACAATCATCTCATTCCGAGCGATGTTATTTGCCAGCTCGGCATATACCGTTTGTATCGGCGGACGTTCATACTGTTCCGTTAAACTCATTGACAGCCTGAACTCTGTATAGCGCGGCACCACAAAATGGCTAAATGGACGCTTCTTAGCCTGTTTCTTTGCATCAACATGATACCTGATAGGTCCGCACTGCATAAATATGATGGGCTGCTGACCGTCTTTACGTATTGGTGTGGCTGTCAGCCCAAGGACGTATTTAGCTTTACACCGCCTTGCCACAGCTTCAAAGCTGACAGCAGAAAGGTGATGGCACTCATCGACGATAAGCTGCCCATAATCAGCAAGGCAGTCATCCACTTCTCCCTTGCGAACCAGACTCTGAATCAGCGCAATATCAATCTGTCCCGTTGGCTTTCTTTTACCACCACCAATTTGACCAATATTAATATGTTCAAGGTCCAAAAAGGTTTTAAGTCGGGCAACCCATTGATCAAGAAGCTGTTTTCTGTGAACCAAAATCAGTGTATTGCGTTTACGCTTTGCAATGATATAGGCTCCTAAGACAGTTTTACCAAAACCTGTTGTCGCAGATAGAACTCCTGTGTCATGTGCCAAGAGTGCTTTAACCGCTGGCTTTTGGTCCTTACTGAGGGTGCCAAGGAACTTGGTGCGTATTACTTTACCTGCATTTCGTTCATCAACAATTTCATGTGTGATATTTATTTCTGCCAACAGCTCTGTAACGTCATCTAAACAGCCTCTCGGCAGCCCAATATGCTTCGGAAAATTTTCAGCACAGGCGATGATACGAGGCTTGTCAAATATTGGCAGCCGCATGGCTTGAGCCTTATAAAACTCTGGGTTCTGAAAGGCAGCGGTCCGTATCAAACGATTGATGAGCTGTGGCGGCAATCCTTCTTTCTCAATGTATAGCTGATTGCCTGCGACAATTTTTATGCACTCAGGCATTGGCGTTGAAACCTCAAGAGGGCGTGGTTTTCTGGATGGTCGAGCCTTCCATGGCTCATCAGCATCTTCGTCATCAACTGGGATATGCAAACCAGTGACTCTTCCACGATCAACTGCTTCGTGTACAAGTATTTCGACTTCTTGTGGTGTCATTTTTCTGACAGAAGATAGCAAAGACCACTGATCAGGGTAAGGCTGAAAGTTTTCATCCAGAAATACACTATTGCCTTGTTGACGCGGACCATGCTGTAACGGCAAAGCTATCAAATTGCCAAAACCACCTACTAGCATATTATCTTGATTGGGAAAAAAGCGATCATAAGACGAAAAGTCCAAGTCTGGGTGATGCTCCATTGTCTCAGTCAACAAGTATGACCCCATTTTACGCGCATCTGATGCTATTACAGGGCCTGAGAAAAAAATCCATACATGACCACCATTTCCAGAGCGCGACCTCTCCACATATGCTGGGATAGCTTTATTGCTACAGGTTTTCATGAATGCAGCAATGTCCTTTTGCCAATGCTCTTTATCAAAATCGGCAGCTAGAAACCAACACGTTTCATCGGGTAGTAACGGATATACGCCAATGGTGGTGTCGTTGTTCTGAGCATCTTTACCAGTAAGGTGCTGACGGATGACATCATCGGATACTAGGATGAATGCTTGATTTGGACATTCGGTACATTTGATTCTTGGTTTTTCACAGATTCCGCGCACCCATTCATTTGAACATGCCGGGCTATACCCGGAACGGCCCGTTTTTCTGTTGTCCCAGCGGTTAGGAAAAACATCTTCTCGGCCTCGAAAAAGCTGCCGGAATATATGGATTTTTTCTTGTGATGAAAATTGCTGTAATGCGTTTCTTTGTCGTTGCAGGTTTTTGCTTTCCAGAACACTCAATCTGCCAAGCAAATCTCTGCGCTCAGCGTCCAGTAAATCTATACGCCGCCTGATCTCCTCAATATCATTAGTGTAATCATTCATCTAAATTCCTAACATAGCGGATGGACTATGTTTGCTCTTTATCCGGCAATCTATAACTGGTGCTACGCCCGCCGCCGGGGTTTTGAATAAAGATACCGCGCTCTTTTAATTCTTGAATATCACGAAGCGCCGTATCATTTGAACACTTGGCCAGCTTGGCGTATTTTGAGGTGTTCATAAAGCCCTCAAAATCATCTTCAAGCATACGATTGATGATCAGCCTCTGGCGATCATTAACAGGCTTCTGATTAATGGTATCCCAAAGCTGTGCTTTGAACAGAACATTGCCAAGCGTTGTCTCGGCATTCGCAATCGCTCGACCAAGACAATCCAAGAACCATGACAGCCAGTCTGTGATATCAGGTGTCGCACGTTGTTGCTTTTCAAGCTGATCGTAATAGTTCTTACGCTCTCCCTCGATCTGGGATGACAGGCTATAAAAGCGGTCTGGCGTGTCATCTGCACGGGCGAGCGCCATATCGCCAATGGTTCTGGCAATACGTCCATTTCAATCTTCAAAAGGATGAATTGTCACAAACCAAAGATGTGCAATACCTGCCTTGATGACTGGGTCAACATCCTTACCGTTGCCAAGCCATTTAAGAAACGCCTGCATTTCTTTTTCCAGGCGATCTGCGCTGGGGGCTTCAAAGTGAACTTTCTCTTTGCCGATGGGACCAGAAACAACCTGCATGGGGCCAGCGTCAACAGTGCTCCAGCCCACAACAGTGATTTTAT
>JBBDIN010000117.1:0-17185 GCA_040880385.1 Thermodesulfobacteriota bacterium
TACTGCTCCCCATTAAGAACGAAGTATAGTTAAGTTGGTAAAATGCTTTGTAAAAGGCATAGGGAGGGAGCAATGAAGCGAAGGAGATGGGACTCTTGAGGATTACTACGGATGATTATGACAGAAAGTGTCAGGAATTAAAAACTATACAATATAATATTAACGACCAAATTAAAAATCATCTTAAAGCAGATGAAACCTTTAAAATTACTGTAAACACAGTGCTTTCCATTGCATATATGGCTTTTGATCTTTTTGAGAGTTCGAAAATAGAACAAAAACGGAAACTAATCAACTATGTGTTTTCGAACTTGGAATTAAATGGTGCAACCCTCCGTTATTCTTTGAAAAAACCCTTTGATTTAATGGTGGATTGTACTACCCATTCTGAATGGTAGCCCCTACGGGATTCGAACCCGTGTTTCAGCCTTGAGAGGGCTACGTCCTAGGCCAGGCTAGACGAAGGGGCCATCTAAACTAGGAAGGATTACACTTTATCACAAGAATAGACAAAATCAACGGTGGCAAATGCCACATTTTGTACAATCTGGCAATTAGTGATTGGATGCGTCTTCTTTGTAAGGTAAAACTCTGTGTATGAAAATCAGCCTAATAAAGAATATAATCCTAAAAAACAAGATAATTATTCTCCTTTTTGTAATTTTAATTTCCTGTGACAGCATGGGAGATTCTGGCAATGGCGATATGCAGAATATAGAACCGGATAATCCAACAATGCAGCCGGCTCCTACCGTCTCTCCCACATTGCAACCTCCCGGAGCTCCTCCGATTATTCCTCCGACACCACAGCCAACTGCTGTACCTACCATTCCCCCCAATCCAACTCCATCACCGGATCAGCCACTTAACGAATTTCAATCTTTAATTCTCGATTTGGTGAACGCAGCTAGGGCAGAGTCCAGAAACTGCGGCAGCGAATTTTTCCCCGCAGCTCCAGCGGTAAATTGGGATATTAGAATAGAGGACGCCGCATTAGCTCACTCTTTAGACATGGCTCAGAACCAAAACTTCAGCCATACTGGCACAGACGGCTCTGATGCTGGGGACAGGCTCCTCATGCAGGGCTACGACTGGAGCACTTGGGGTGAGAATATTCTCGTCGGACTAGATGACGCTACAGACGCCGTAGATGCATGGATAGGCTCTTCGGGTCACTGCAGTATTATCATGAGTCCGTCTTTGAAAGAAGTGGGAGCGGGAGCAGCTCAGGGAATTTTTCAAGTGAACAGCGCCTCATACTGGACACTCGTCTTCGCTACTGAAAGTTAACTTTCTTGCTAAAGGCCCCGCGCTTTGCTATTCTCATTGCAAACGTTATGGCAGACAACAAAGAACTTGGAATAATAACTAGCGGCTCTTTAGTAGAAGGGCTTCAAATGAGGCTCAACTCTGAGAGGAGCATAGAAGAAGTTAAAGCCGGGAAGTTTGTTGTCATTTCAGGACAGTATCATCAGTTTTTTTCACTTATCACAGATGTTAGTCTGGATTCTTCCTCTCCCAATATGTTGATAAATCCGCCTTCTAAAGACGAACATCTCTTAAGACGGGTACTTGCCGGAACAAATACTTTTGGAACGGTTGAGCTCAAGCCCATGCTGATGCTCGCACATAACGACCAAGAGCTAAGACCCGTCAAAACTATTCCACCTCACTTCTCTTCAGTATCAGATGCGACACAAGCCGATGTTAGCACCGTTTTCGGCAAAGAAGATAAACAAGGAAAGTTTTTCAACATCGGATGTCCTCTGGATATGGATATACCGGTGTGTATTAATCTTGACCGTTTTGTTGAGAGGAGTAACGGCATTTTCGGTAAAAGCGGAACGGGTAAAACCTTTCTAACGCGTGTGATGCTTGCGGGAGTTATAAAGTACGGCAAAGCGGTGAATCTGATTTTTGATATGCATAACGAGTATGGATGGGAGACAAGGAGTGAAGATACTAACATCAGTGTAAAAGGTCTTAAACAGCTTTTCCCTGAGCGGGTGGCAGTGTTCTCTCTTGACCCCGATTCCACTCGCCGCCGCGGCGCAAAGCCGGATGTAGAAGCATTTATTTCTCTAGACCAGATAGATATCGAGGACATAGCGCTGCTTCAGGACGAGCTGCAATTAAATACCACTGCCGTTGAGTCAGCTTTCGCCATTTACCGGGAGCATGGCAACAAATGGCTGAGTGAGCTTCTTTCATGGAAGGAAGAAGATTTGACTGATATATCCAGAAAGCTTGGAGCGCATCTTCAATCAATACTGGCCCTTAGGAGAAAACTAAACAGGTTAAAGTCGCTTTCATTCGTTGTTGATGACAACACCCAGAGCGAGGGCACTATTCAGAAGATGATAGATTACTTAGGACGTGGAATAAACATCGTTCTTGAGTTCGGTAAAAGTAACAGCTCGCTTGCCTACCTTCTTGTCGCTAATATCATTTCAAGAAGGATCCACGATTTCTACATCGACAAAACAGAGAGTTATTCTGCTACGGGTAATTCCTCTGATAAACCCAGACAGTTGATGATAACAATTGAAGAGGCCCATAAATTTCTAAATGCCCGTTCAGCTAAACAAACAATTTTCGGAACCATCGCCAGGGAGTTGAGAAAATATTACGTAACCATGCTAATTGTCGATCAGCGTCCTTCAGGTATAGATGATGAGGTGATCTCGCAGGTAGGCACCAGGATCACAGCACTATTAAACGATGAAAAGGATATTCAATCAGTCCTTACTGGAGTAAGCAGCACTTCAGGTCTCCGTTCTGTTCTCGCAAGTTTAGACACCAAGCAGCAGGCGCTCATATTAGGGCACGCAGTTCCGATGCCTGTTGTGGTTAAGACCAGAAACTACGATGAGCAGTTTTATAAAGATATTTCTTCTGTCCCCCAAGAGGGTAAGGCAGATGAATACGCAGATGAATTATACGGTTAGTTCTTAATTTTCAACTGCTCCTTAAAGCGTTTAAAGTTAGCTACATAATGCTCTGCCGAATGTTTAAGTTCTTCTATCTCTTCTATAGTAACTTCTCTTACAATTTTACCCGGTGAACCCAGAACCATTGAGTTGTCAGGTATTTCCTTGCCTTGAGTAATTAAACAATTAGCACCGATAATGCAGTTCTTTCCAATCTTGGCATAATTTAATATCACAGCGTTAATTCCTATTAAGCTGTTATCGCCAATTGTGCAGCCGTGGAGCATCGCTTGGTGTCCTACAGTGACGCCCTTACCAATGTTAAGGGGTATCCCCTCGTCAGTATGAATAACTACGCCGTCTTGGATATTGGTACCATAGCCAATTGTAATAGGATCGTTGTCACCTCTAATCACCACATTAAACCATATACTCACGTTGTTATGTATTATTACAGAGCCGATAACAGTAGCATTGTCAGCTATGAAATAATCCTGCCCAACAATCCGAACTGTTTTTTCTGACAGTGAGTAGATCAAGATTCTCTCCTTGGTGTTTCGTATGTTATGAGACTATTTTACACTTTTTTATTAGAATATTTAGATTAATCTGTGCCAGCCCTTTATGCCGGAGGCCAGGAATACTTTAAATGTTGGGCTTGTGTTTAAGTATTCATAGATTTCATATGCTTCTTCTTGAGATCTAAATGCCGCATATACAGCAGAACCACTTCCCGTCATAAGAGCCGATTTTAAGCCCAATGACGTAAGTATTTGTTTGTAAGATTTTATTTCAGGGTGCAGTGACATGGCTGCCTTCTCCAAATCATTTTGCAGCGGCAGATCTAAATTTCTATTTGAAAATTGTTTGATATTTTCTTCCATAGGTTCATTTTTACTTCTATTTGTACTATTTAACTCATCCCACTTTTTATAAACCTGCTCTGTAGAAGTATGAATATTAGGACACAAAATAACATAGTGGAATACAGGAAAATTTCTGAGCCCAGTTATTTTCTCTCCGACGCCTTCCATAATGGCTGTTTGAGAGCGAATGAAGAAAGGCACATCCGCGCCTATTTTAGGAGCTATTGTTAATAGCTCACGCTCAGCAAGGGCTTTTGTAATCCTATTTAGAGCAACAAGAACAGCTGCCGCATTGCTGCTCCCACCTCCAAGACCGGCACCTAAGGGGATCTGTTTCTTTATGAATATCTTTATTTTTAGCTTGAGGCCACTTTTCTCAAGGAATAATTCTGCAGCCCGGCACGCCAAATTTTCCTTCCCTAAAGGAATAGTGATGCCGCTTGAATCAAGCTCAATACCTTCACCCTCTTGAACCTCAATACTCACCTCATCAAATAGGTCGATTGGCTGCAGAATAGAGCGTATTTCATGATATCTGTCAGCTCTGACACCCAATATCTCAAGAGTTAAATTGATCTTTGCAGGGGATAGTAATGTTACAGAATTCATAAACTTGTAGTATTACTGATATTATTTATAAAGTTTATAGTATTTTCTGCTTATTTTTTGCAATGTTTTGCGATTTAAATTAGGGTAATATTGCAATAATTAAGGCATTTTACCTCAACTCAGGATAACAATTAAGTAATTTTCTTAAAATTAGCCCATTTTTCTCTTGACATTTAAAGTAAAATACTTTATTTTATATGCATAAGTAAAGAGCAATACTTAAAAATCATCCTCCATCCTCCTTTAAGAGAACGGGAGCACTTCTTGCTCAAGAAGTGCTCCCGTTTTTCGTTTCATAGAAGATCTTAGTTTAAGTAGAGAGCTTACTATTTGAAAGTATGTCTCACTTTCGAGTAAAGTAATAACAATTCTTAAGTCCAATACACATCTTAATAAATTGGGGGAAAGTTTGTTTAACAATAGTAAACGCTTCCTAGTCTATTTAGGCTTATTGCTGATCATACTAACTCTATCGAGCTGTATCTTTTTTAGAATGCTTGAGGTTAGAGACCAACTTAATGATTTTGAGACCAATTTTGATCTCAATGACGAGCGGGGCCTTACCTTAGTTTTTAAGAATCCGGCACTTTTATCTGATGATGTGATATGGCTTATGAAAGGGAGCCCGGTTTCTGTTAAGCCTGAAGATAAAGGCCAGCTTTGGACCTACGTCTTCCAAAAACAGCACACAACATCTCAGGTGGAAGGGGATAAATACGACATACCGATATTAATGGTAATGAAAGACGACAAACTTACTGATGTCACCTTTCCCGAGCGTTTTTTAAAAAACCTTTCAATCCCACTTTTAAAGCAGATGCTAGCCTCCATGGGCAACGCGGATATAAGCAAGCTAAGTAAGAGCGCAAGCTCTACATACACGAGCGAAGATCCAACGAAAATTCCAACTTCAGATAACGTAGTAGAGACATTGGGTGTGCCATATGAGATTGAAGATCTAAGTGAGAATTCTAAATTCGAATATCTATATTATTTAGAAGACTCAGAAGGCAATGCTAATAAAGATAACCTGAATTTCGAACTGTGGTTCATTGCCGGAAACGATGATAAAGCACTAAAGAGGGTAGGCGGAAAAATCAGAGGTATTAAATTATCACTAGACTTTGATGCTCCTCAAAAATGACAATTAATTGTTTTTTTTCAACCTAAGACCTTTTGGAACAAGTATGCGTTCTGATAAATCAAAGAGCCCTTGTACCAATAAAGCCATAACCGCAGCAGGTATTGCGCCCTCGAGGATAAGCCCTACGTTGTCGAGCCTGATTCCGGTTAAAATGGGCTGCCCGTAACCCCCAGCTCCTATAAGCGCTCCAAGGGTAGCAGTACCAACATTGATAACAGCGGATGTTTTTATGCCGGAGAGAATGGACCTTGATGCTATCGGGATTTCAATTAGCCTTAACATGGCAAAGGGCGTTAATCCCAGAGCTTCAGCTGATTCTTGAATATCCCGCGATATGTCTTTAAGCCCGGTGTATGTGCCTCTTACTATAGGAAGCAGGCTATAAAGGAACAGCGCCACGATAGCAGGTACGGCGCCTATGCCAAAAAACGGGATCATGAAAACTAGAAGAGCCAAAGAAGGAAGGGTCTGAATAACTCCCACAATTCCTAAAACCAAGTGCCCGACCTTTTGATTTTTATATGCGAGAATTCCAAGGGGTATTGATACGATAATGGCTGCGCTAAGAGATATAACAACCAAAAAAAGATGTTGAAGGGTGTTGCGATACAATCTGCTGAGAAAAGTTTCTTTTACCGGATCGGTATTAATTAGGAGTGTTTCTTTTAGATAATTTGATGCAATAACGCTGTCGCTTAAACCATCAATCTTTGAAGCGGCATTCATCTCCACCATTTTTTGCTCAGGTATGTTTTGCTCTAGTTTCAGAATAGTTCCTAAAACTTGAGGATTTTTCTTCTCCAGATCTTTGCGGTACAGGAGAACGGCAAAATAATCTTCAAAATGTTTCTTATCATCCTTAAGGACTTTCAAATCGTAGTAAGATATATCAGCGTCGGTTGAATAAAGGTCTATCGCGTCTATATGACCGCTCTCAAGTCCCCGGTACGCCAGATCGTGGTCGAGCCCGGTTACATTTTGTTGCGGAAGGTTATATGCGCTTTTTAGACTCGGCCATCCGTCCCCACGGTTCATAAACTCATTGCCAAATCCAAATTTTAAATCCGGGTAATTTTTCAAATCAGAGATTGTCTTTATTCCAAGCTTGGAGGCGTTCTCTCTTTTCATACCGATTGCATATGTATTGTTAAACCCAAGTGGCTGGCTTATTGCTATACCGTATTGCGCTAGTTCTTCCGGAAGCTTTTGTTGATCTGTAATATTTTTATTGGAAAGTATTTCCTGTGTAATAGTTCCAGTGTATTCAGGATAGATATCAATATCCCCATTTAGTAACGCATTCCACAAGACCCTTGTTCCGCCAATCTCTTTTTTATATTCAACCTCAGCTCCATCACTAGCGGCAAGCTGTGAAATAATTTCACCTAAAATTACCGACTCAGTGAATTTCTTTGACCCAACCTTAATTTCTTTCCCGGAGTTATCTGTATTGTTGCAGGAAAACAGTATTAGTACCAATATAAACAAAAGAGATGTCTGAAGGAGATTCAAGTTATATATCTCCTATTGTTTCAAGATGGTTTCTCTGTGCATTGATAAATGTTGTTACAAAAGGATTGGAGGGGTTTTTAATCAAGTCGGAGATATTTCCTTGTTGAACTATTTCACCGTCCTTGATAAGGGCAATCTTGTCCCCAAAAAATGCCGCCTCTCCCATATCGTGAGTGACCATTACTACAGTTTTCCCAAGAGTGCTAAATATCTCTTTTAGATCTTGTTGTAGCTCACTTCTAATTAATGGGTCAAGGGCGCCAAGCGGCTCGTCCAAAAGCAAGATGTCGGGATCTAACATTAGAGACCTCATCAAACTAAGACGCTGTCTTTGACCCCCTGAGAGTTGTATTGGGTAGCGGTTAAGTGCATCCTTCGGAAATTTGGTAAGATCACAGAGCTCATCGATACGTTCTTCAATACGATCCTTATCCCAACCCAGGTAGCGCGCCATAAGAAAAACATTCCCCTCTGCGCTAAGATTGGGAAAGAGCCCGCCTTCCTGTATTACATAGCCCATCTTTCGCCTAAGAAAGAGTAGATTTTCCGTACTTAGTAGTTCCCCTTCAATATTTACTTCCCCAGTGTCGGGAGAAATTAATCCTATAATAGTTCTTAGTATTGTTGATTTTCCACAGCCGCTTGGGCCAATTAAAACAGTGGTTTCAGCAGTTTCAATGGTTAAATCAAATGATTTGACAGCGTGGTTTTCCCCGTAGCTCTTGGAAATGTTAATAAGATTTATCATGGCAGCTCTATCAAGCCTAGAACGATAGGACTTCTTGGTACTTCTTTGATAACGATAACCGTTGTTTGCAGAACTCTATTTTATTTAGATATAAAGTTCTTTCTTTCTTGGTTTCCGAGAATTCGTGAGATTTAGAGAGACTATCTATAGCTTGATTATATTGATTTTGTTTTATATAAAGCTCTGCCAAGTTTGCATTTAAAACCTTACTTCCATCTAAATTGTTCTTTGGGTCTATTTTGAGTAAAGCCTCTATTCCGGCTTTTGGCCCTTTAAATTGTGAAATAATATGTGCTCGTTCCAAGGCAATTTCAAAGGAATCATTAATCTCCAAGTATTGATCATAGAGTGAGAGGATCCCCCCCCAGTCGGTAGACTGATAATCTTTAGCAAGCGCATGACATGCGCAGATGCCTGCTCTGAGGTGATACTCGCTGACTTTATTCCCGCCTGCAGATTTACTTAAATAATCCAGACCATCTTTTGTAAGCCCCTTATCCCAAAGTAGGCGGTTTTGGTTTTTTAAATCCGGCATTTTTGCTACGTTATTGATTATTGCTCTAAGTCTTGCAGTCTTAAGAAGCATGTAGGCAATTAAAGCATACGTTTGTGGTTTATCACCACCAGGTTTTAAGCTGAGTTCTTTGACGGACTCTATTACGAGTCTGTATTCGTCCCGCTCCTCGTAACGGCTTCCCGTATAAGCTGCCCTATAACATTCATTGAATTTCTCATATTTTGATCTAAGAATTTCTGACAGGCCGGGGGTCTTAAGATTTATTTTGGTCGATGTATGCTTAATTTTTATTACCTTGTCTTGGGGTATTTATAAAAGATTAGTATAACAGAAGAACTATATACAGTAAGAGTGATGTTTACTACCAGCTCTCGGTTCCCGACTCGCCCTTGAACGGACCTACAATATCATTTGTGATCCAGCCACCATAGAAATTACCTGCTTGCGATTGAGCGATTTCCCCGTCTACAAAGCATGCATCCATATTATGAGGATATATGGCAACATAATTTCTAATAGATTCAAATGACGGGGTAGGGGTGGGATAGTACCAGGCTGCGTCATGCACAGTTTTATCATGGACTTTAATTGAGTAGTAAGATGCAGCTCCTTTCCACTCGCAAAGTGAGCGTCTTTCGCTTTTTAGGAAGTACTTCATTTCTATGTCTTGAGTTGGTATGTAATAGACAGGAGGGCTTGAGGTTTCAAGCACTCTTTTTACATCTGTACTGTCAGCAATCAAGATATCGTTGAAAAAAACTTCAATATGCTTATCTGTATCTTCCACTCTTGGCGGTCGTGGATAATCCCATACTGATTCCTGATTTGGGCCTGGTTCGATTCTCTTTATGTTCATATCAATTTATTTGACTGTGAAATATAGGATGCCGAATTTACTATCTTCATCCGTCCACACTTTCTCTAAATTGTATGATTCGGAGATAAGGTTTTTAAAATCATCTACACTGTATTTGTAGGAATATTCAGTCAAAATAGTTTCTTCTTTTCTAAATGTAACAATGTCTCCATTTACTTGTACGTCCTGATTTGACAAGCTCTCAAGATGCATTTCAATCCTTCCTTCTTTACTATTGTAAAAAGCGCAATGTTTCCACTCCTCAATATTAAAGTCAGTATCAAGCTCGCTGTTTAATCGTACTAGGATATTAAGATTAAATTCAGCCGTAATTCCCTTATTATCGTTATATGCGTCTTCCAGGATTTTTTTGTCTTTCTTTAGGTCAAGCCCTATTAATAGCCCTGTTCTTTTTCCCAAGCGGTGTCCGATGCCGTTTAAAAATTGAGAGGCATAGTCAGGCTCGAAATTGCCGATTGTCGAGCCCGGGTAGTAGACCACTTTCTTGGAATATATAAAGTCTAACTTAGGGAGGCTAAACGGCTGTGTATAGTCAACGGATACGGGCAATATTCTCAGATTTGGGTAATCGTGAGCAAGAATATTCACCGAGCTAATTAAGTGTTCTTCCGATATATCAATTGGCGCATAACCCGCAGGACTTTGTAACCCTGAAAGTAAAAGCCTAATTTTCTTGCTGCTTCCACTCCCAAGCTCTATTAATAAACTATTCTTTCCAAGTATTGAGCAAATATCCTCAATATTCTCGATCATTATAGAGGTTTCAGTTCTTGTGAGATAGTATTCGTCGAGATCACATATCTCATCAAAGAGCGAAGAGCCCTTTTTGTCGTAAAAAAGTTTACTCGGAAGTTCTTTTTGAGGTTTATTTAAACCCTCCAGAATTTCTTCTAGAAGATTTTCTCTCTCAGTTTCAAATTTTTTTAGTCTTTTCAGGTTGCTATGCATAATTAAATTGTATGATTAAATTTATTTGCTGTCTTTAGCTAATCTAATTCCCATGAACTGCCACCGGGCATTTGCAGGAAAGAAGTTTCTATATGTTTTACGGATATGCGATTTTGATGTTGCGCACGATCCGCCTCTTAGTACCATTTGGTTGCACATAAATTTGCCGTTGTATTCCCCAAGCGCACCAGGAATTATTTTATATCCCGGATATGCGGAATATGAGCTTTGTGTCCATTCCCAAACGTCCCCAAACATCTGTTTTAGAGGATTCCCGTTTGTATTTTTCCCCATACTAACCGGATGAAAATTTAAATTATCAACGAAATTGCCCTCAATAGTTACATTAGATGCAGCAACTTCCCATTCCGCTTCAGTCGGGAGTCTTGAACCTGCCCATCTTGCATATGCATCGGCTTCAAAATATGAAACATGTGTAAGTGGCTCGTCAGATTCTACTTCACGGAGTCCTGTAAGAGTAAATTGCATCCATTTCCCATTTTGCTTCTGCCAGTATAGAGGGGCATTCCAATTATTTGTTTCAACCGTAGCCCACCCCTCGGATAACCAAATCTCAGGGGTTTCATAGCCCCCGTCTTGTATAAATTCAATATATTCAGCGTTTGTTATCAATCTTGATCCCAGTTTGTAGGGGGTCAGATAAACCTTGTGGTTAGGATATTCATTGTCATAGCCAAACCCGCCTCCTTCATTGCCAATATTAAAAATTCCTCCATCAAAATCAACCCACTTTAGCTCTTCAGTACCACTTGTCGTTTTACTGTTATCCTTCTTGTTCAAATATTTAGGGTGTAATGGGTTTTCTGATAATACATGTTTTATATCGGTTATTATGAGTTCCTGGTGCTGTTGTTCGTGGTGAATGCCGATTTCTATAACTGAGGAAAGCTCCTGCCATTCTTTGTCACCGGCATTTTCCATAAACCCCAGCATGCTTTCATCAACATGATTACGGTAACTATAGGTTTCCTCTACAGTAGGTCTAGAAATTAACCCCCTCTTAGGGCGTAGATGCCTTTCACCCGCTTGGACGTAGTAGGAGTTAAAGAGATATGCATATTGAGGATTGGGAGACTTGTAATTAGGCAGGGCCTTTGATAGAACAAAAGTCTCAAAAAACCAGCTGGTATGAGCAAGGTGCCACTTAGTGGGGCTTACATCAGGCATAGACTGAACAACATAATCTTCAATCTCAAGAGGTTCAGCTAGAGTATGGGAAAACTCTCTTACAGTTTTGTAAAATTCTATGAGAGACTCTTGAGAAAGGTTGTTTTCTGTATTGTTTTTATCTGAGTTTGCTGTCATAGTTGCCATTTTGACTTCCGGCTGCATTAGTTTATATACGACCGGTTTAATAATTTAGATTTGGATAGACTGAATCTATTTGGATTTAAATTATGAAAATAAGTGTAGCAAATACTTGCCTTTTTTACAAAGGGTACTTGTTTATTGTTATGATTTTATTAAGAAATTGGTGATTTTTTCTTTGAAATGCCGTCGATTCATATAACACCAAAGCTTATGGTATCACTACCATCCGTATGGAATATATACTTGGATATATCTTCAAAACTACTTCTTTCTGACCTTTTTAAGTTTTTCTATCAATTGTTTTATTTCTTCGGCTTTTACTTTCATGCTCACTCTATTTACAACCAGTCTTGCCGTTATATCTGCAATTGTTTCATACTCAACCAGATTATTTTTCTTTAAGGTTTCTCCAGAAGCTGATAAATCAACTATAACATCTGATAACCCTACCAGTGGTGCTAATTCTACAGAGCCATAGAGTTTTACAATTTCAGCACCTACACCGAGGCTGGTAAAATGTTCATAGGTGGCCTTAGGGTATTTGGTTGCAACTCTGAGTGAGCGGTTTGATGCAAAGTCAAACCCTTTGGGTCCCGCTACGACTAATTTGCATTGACCAATTCTGAGATCAAGAGGCTCATAAAGGTCGTTTCTTTCCTCTAACAAAGTATCTTTTCCCACAATACCGCAATCCGCAGCACCGTATTCTACGTAAGCAGGAATATCGGTAGGGCGTATGATAAGAAATTTCAAGCCTTGGTCTGGAAACTCGAATATTAGTTTTCTAGAATCTTTTAAGATATCATTAACTTTATATCCTGCTTTAATAAAAAGATCCCCAGCTTCTTCTAGCAATCTTCCTCGTGCTACTGCAATTGTAATCATTCCTTCTCCCTCCAGATTCTAGCTCCTAAATTTTCGAGTTTTTTGTCTAATTTGTCGTATCCTCTATCTAAATGGTAAATACGCGATACTTGTGTTTTTCCACTTCCTGCAAGTCCTGCCAAAACAAGGGATGCGCTTGCTCTAAGATCACTAGCCATTGTTGGAGCCCCACTAAGCGAGGATACCCCTCTTACAACAGCGCTGTTGCCGACAAGCTTTATATCCGCTCCCATTCTTCTTAGCTCCCCGGCATGTAAAAATCTTTGTGGGAATATTGTTTCAGTAATAATACTAAGCCCTTTGGCAACACTCATTAGTGTCATCATCTGAGCCTGCATGTCTGTTGGAAATCCGGGATAGGGAAGAGTGGTAAAATCTACGCTTTTTATTTCCCCATTTCCTTTAATCCTGATCCCCTCATCTTCACGGGTTATTTGAGCCCCAGCTTCAATAAGCTTTCCAATAAGCGCTCCCATATGCTCAAAGCGGCAGTTCTTAACCAAAACATCTCCACCAGTTAAAACCGAACCGACCAAAAATGTTCCTGCCTCTATTCTGTCCGGCATGACTTCGTACTCTTTTATGGGGGTTAGTTTTTTGACCCCTTCTATTGTTATTATGTCTGTTCCGGCGCCGCTTATCCGGGCACCCATTTCTATAAGAAAGTTCGCAAGGTCAGTAACCTCAGGCTCACACGCCGCATTGAGTATTACCGTTTCTCCCTCGGCAAGCACGGATGATAAAAGAAGGTTCTCTGTCCCTGTTACTGTTGATACATCAAAGGGAATTACTCCGCCTACTAGTTTAGAGGCAATTGTATCAACATAACCTTCTTCAATTTCTATTTTTGCCCCAAGAATTGAAAGACCTTTTAGGTGCTGATCGATCGGTCTTTCCCCTATTGCACAGCCCCCGGGTAATGAAACTCTTGATCTGCCAAACCTGGCCGTCAGTGGCCCGAGGACCAAAACTGATGCGCGCATAGTTTTTACTAGATCATAAGGTGCTTCCCAGGTATCCATGTTGGTCGAATCTATTACGAGTGTCCCGTTTTCAAACTCTACTTCCGCACCCAAAATCTCTAACAGCTTAACCATTGTTCTTACATCTGCCAGATCAGGGACATTGGTAATAGTGTTTTTGCCCTCAGCTATTATGCAGGCCGCCATAAGTGGCAATACCGCATTCTTAGCGCCGCTTACAGTAACCTCACCTTCTAGTCTCCTGCCGCCTTCTACAATTATTTTTTCCATTTAGCTTTTATCACTCTCTCTATGCCGTTTAAATCTTTTGTAGATGAAATATCAGTAAATCCGCAATCTGTAAATATGTTTTCTACTTCCTTTCTCTGATTGTATCCTATTTCAAGAACGCACCATCCACTGTCTTTTAAAACCCTTGTGGAATCTGAAATAATTTCTTTTATATAACAAAGTCCATCTTTTCCACCCGTTAATGCTATCTTAGGTTCAAAATCTTTAACTTCAGTGTCTAATAGATCAAATTGCGTCTCTGTTATATAGGGTGGGTTTGAAACAACAATATCAAACGAATCATTTTTAAATGAACTCAGCATATCAGCTTTTGTAAGCGTAATTTTATCATTTTGACTATGCTTATTAACGTTTTCTTTAGCAACATTAAGAGCCTGTTGAGAAATATCAGAAGCTATAATCTTTGCCTGATTACAATAAGAAGCCAGCGTTACAGCTATACAACCGCTACCGGTTCCTATCTCAAGAATTAAAGGGGATACTATCTGCTTTGCTAGCTCTAGGGTTTCATCCACCAATAATTCAGTCTCGGGCCTGGGAATTAGAACGCTGGGATTAACTTTGTAAGTCTTAGAGTAAAACTCCTTTTCCCCGATGATATATGCAATTGGCTCCTTCTTTACCCTTCTTTCCAAAAGATTTTGGAATTTATTGATAGTTTCTTGATCAATCTCTTTTTCCGGGTGAGCGTAGGCCTCAGACAAATTATCAATCACTTCCGATTCAGATAGCAAGATATATGCTTCCAACCCGGGAGTTTCGATTGCATTTCGACTAAGATTGTCTTTTCCCAATGAATAAAGTTCTTTTAATTGCATAATTTGCATTAATCCCAAAGGCAAGAGTTTATCCGTCTGCACTATGTTTTCAAGCACATTGGACAATCAATTAATTTTTTAGGGTTTAATCCGAGGTCTACTTATCTCTTTTTAGAGCCCATGTCAGTAAAGATTTAGGGTTTGTCTAAGCTTAATATTTGATTTATGAATGATTCACAAAACCTTATTTATTTCCCGTATTTGTATGGTGGTGTTTTAAGATTTTTCCACTAGCCATATAATATGCATCTTCTGCAATATTAGTTGCTAAATCTGCAACCCTTTCAAGACCTCGAGCAATTAAGATTAGAGTGAGCGCTCTATCTATTGTTTGAGGATCTGAAATCATATATGTTACCAACTCTCTTACGATTTGGGGTTCAAGTGCATCTACTTCGTCATCTTTTTTGCACACTTCCACAGCTAGCTCTGCATCTTTATTAACAAAAGAATCCAGACTTTCCTTAAGCATTTCTATAGCTTTCTCAGCCATTTTAGGAATATCTATGAGTGGTTTTACCGGAGGCTTGTCAGCAAGATATAGTGCCATTTCTGCAATATTTACTGCGTGATCACCAATTCTTTCTAAATCGTTATTAATTTTCATTATCATAGTAACTGTTCTTAAATCCTCAGCCTCAGGATGGTGAAGTGCAAGAATCCTTATACATTGGTTATCAATTTCTATTTCCATTTCATTTACTTTTTCATCACTTTTTATTACATCCTCAGCGAGAATCATATTGTTCTCTTCAAGCGCTTTAATACTCTTTGCAATCATCTCTTCTACGGAGCTTGCCATTTCAAAGAGCATCTTTTTTAATTTGCTGGTTTCCTCTGTAAGTCTTATCATTTATATCTCCCGTTTAAAACCCCCAAGCTTGATAATATCTATTAATAATTGCTGAATTCGCCCTTTATCCATTCTTGTATTTCATCTCTTACTTTTCTAAACCCCGTTAGTATTTCTTCGTCTTTTCCCCTGAATTGTGAAGGGTCTCTAAATGCTTTATGAATATTATGCTTAGCTCCAGGAAATGTAGGGCAGGATTCCCTTGCATTATCGCAAACTGTAACTACATAGTCGATATTCATATCCTTGAACCTATCTACATTTTTTGAAGCGTTATGAGAAATATCAACTCCCAATTCTTCCATTACTTTAATTGCAAATGGGTTCACTCTAGAAGGCTCAGTGCCGGCGCTGTGAACCTCAAATTTGTTGCCATAAAGATTTTTCAGAATACCTTCTGCCATCTGAGATCTTGCAGAATTATGAGTGCAGAGGAACAAAACTCTTTTTTTGTTGTTATCAGTCATATTTTTTTATCCAAATTTTCCAGATATATAATCTTCGGTTTGTTTGTTGCTAGGGTTAAGGAATATCTTTTCTGTTTCGTCGTATTCAATCAGCTCACCAAGATACATGAACGCTGTGTAGTCTGAGACACGGGATGCTTGCTGCATATTATGAGTTACGATTAAAATTGTATAGTTTTCTTTCAGCTGCGTAATCAGGTCCTCTATTTTGCCTGTAGCAATAGGATCAAGTGCAGAGCAAGGCTCATCCATCAATAGCATCTCAGGCTCTACAGCTATTGCTCTTGCTATGCAAAGCCTCTGCATCTGTCCACCTGACATTCCTAGTGCACTTTCATTCAGTCTGTCGCAGACTTCATTCCAGAGAGCTGCGCCTTTTAAACTCTTCTCTACAATTTCATCTAAAACAGATTTTTTGTTCTCTCCCGCAATCTTAGCGCCATATGCTACATTCTCATATATTGACTTAGGGAATGGATTTGATTTCTGAAATACCATTCCAACCCTTCTTCTTAGTTCTGTAATATCTATGCTGGCGTCATAAATGTCCTCACCTTCAATCAAAACTTCTCCTTCTACTTTTGCAGAGTCCACTAAATCGTTTAGTCTGTTAAAACAGCGAAGCAATGTAGATTTACCGCATCCTGAAGGCCCTATAAATGCTGTAGCTTTATGTTTTGGGATATCCATGTAGATATTCTTTAATGCCTGTTGTGAGCCGTAGTATAGGTTTAAGTCGTTTACCTCAACTACGGGGTTCGGAACTTCAAATTTAGCATATGGAGCTTTTTGAGTACCCAAGTTTTGGTTTTCTGTAAGATTAGATTCTATTTTCTTTTCCATTTCCATATCCCTTATTGGTTTTACATTTTGAGTATCCAATTTAATTTAGCCTCCTGTAATTACTGCCCCTTATCGTCTTCAAATGATAACATTTATCAAACTCCAGAGGTAGTGTATTTCTTTTTAAGACGGTTTCTTATAAATATTGCAGCCAAATTTAATAAGATAACTATTAATATTAAAAGTAGTGCCGTTGTAAACACCATAGGCTTTGCCGCTTCCACATTTGGCGACTGAAACCCGACATCGTATATGTGAAAGCCCAGGTGCATAAATTTTCTTTCAAGATGAACATACGGGAAGTACCCGTCAACAGGAAGCTGAGGAGCTAACTTTACAACACCTGTAATCATAAGAGGCGCGACCTCTCCAGTTGCTCTTGCTATTGCCAGAATTAGTCCAGTGAGAATTGCAGGCATTGCGCTAGGTATAATAACTCTCCATGTTGTTTCAAATTTTGTTGCTCCAAGTGCTAGTGAGCCATGTCTTATTTCTTTAGACACTGCGGCTAATCCTTCCTCTGTTGCAACAATTACAACTGGTACTGTAAGTAAAGCTAACG
>JBBDIN010000118.1:0-17176 GCA_040880385.1 Thermodesulfobacteriota bacterium
GTCACAGCCCACGACAAATAACGGTATTAATAAAAATATTGCAACTATAATTTCTTTCATTTCAGCCTCTGCTTCACTAATTATTTATTCTTTCCACATTATAGAGCTTAAATAGAAAACTTGCAACAGCCTGTAATTATTGGAATACTGAACGTGTGATCAACAATTAAGTATTTATAGAACTTTTTAATAGAAGCCTATTCTAGAGGTGTCTGAATAGGGGGGGCTATTTATTAAGAAATTTCCTGATACCGCGAACAGCCTGCATTATTCTTTTTTCGTTTTCTACAAGTGCAAACCTTACAAATCCCTCGCCATAGTTCCCAAATCCTATTCCTGGTGAGACAGCAACCTTGGCTTCTTCAATTAGTTTCTTTGAGAACTCAAGAGATCCCATACTCTTAAATTCCTCTGGTATCTCTCCCCAAACAAACATAGTGCCCTTTGGCTTGGTTATATTCCACCCGGCTCTGTTTAAACCCTCAACAAGTCTGTCGCGTCTCAACTTGTAAAGATCTCTAATCTCATCCACGCAATCCTGTGGACCATTTAGAGCGGCTATGCCCGCTACTTGCACTGGTGTGAATATTCCATAATCCATGTAGCTCTTTATTCTTTTTAAGGCGGATACTATTTTTGGATTCCCTACCATAAATCCTATACGCCACCCGGGCATGTTATAGCTTTTGGAGAGGGAATAAAACTCAACCCCTACATCTTTAGCCCCGGGGATTTGAAGAAAACTCGGAGCTTTATACCCATCATAGCATAGCTCTGCATAAGCTAGGTCGTGCACTACTATAAGCCCGGATTCTTTTGCAAGCTCGTATATGCTCTTAAAAAAATCAAGATCAACAGTTTCAGTCGTAGGGTTATTAGGGAAGGAAATCATAAGCACTTTTGGCTTAGGCCACATTTCTTTGACTGCTTTTTCTATAGACTCTAAAAGTTCTTTCCCGCCTGAAAGCGGAACGCTTTGTACGTCCCCCCTTGAAATGATTACCGAGTATATGTGAATTGGATATGCCGGGTTAGGCACAATCACCGTGTCCCCCGGAGACAGTATTGATAACATCAAGTGGGAGATGCCCTCTTTTGACCCTATAGTAACCACTGCCTCAGATTCCGGGTCTAGGTCCACATCATATTTTCTTTTGTACCAGTCACAAATAGCCAATCTTAATTTGGGAATTCCAGCAGAAGCTGAATATCTATGTGACCTAGGGTCACTTGAAGCCTCAACTAGCTTGCTTACTATGTGCTCAGGGGTTGGCTGATCAGGATTACCCATTCCTAAATCTATTATGTCTTCACCACTAGCCCGAGCCTTGGTCTTTAGCTCGTTTACTATATTAAATACATAGGGCGGCAGACGTCTAATAAGTGAAAAATCTTCTGGTGATTTTGGCATAATTCTTCCTTTTTAATTTAGAGATAATATAAGTGAATCCTTGACAATCTCAAGGTAAATAGGCCAAAATATTAATTTGTCTGTAAAAAACGGGTCTGATGAATATTAAATCTATAGCACTTGTCATAATTTTAAGTTTTTTCTTTCCTTTATCAAGCGGTTCTGTTGAGAATTATCCTCAATATGGAAACGCATCATGGTACGGGGGGAAGTTCCACGGTAGAAAAACTGCCAACGGAGAGCATTTTAACAAACATAGCTTTACCGTAGCGCATAAGCAACTTCCCTTCGGCACAGTTATCAGAGTGACAAACTTAAGAAACGGTAAGGACGTTTATGTCCGAGTCAATGACCGAGGGCCTTTTGCAAAAGGGCGAATAGTTGACCTCTCACTTGCGGCAGCTGAGGCGATTAGCTTTAACGGGAGAGGGGTCATAAGAGTAAAGATTGAGGTTATAACTCTGCCTTCCGGTAGTCTTTAGTCTAAAAATATTTCGATACATTCTTTAGAAGATAGTTGCCGTGTGTTAAAATCTTTAAAAGATGAATAGAGTTATTCTAATCGTATTTCTTATACCTATATTATTCGCGTGCGGTAAAAAAGGTGTAAGTTCATATCCAAGTCCTGATCAGCCGCCTCCATCATCCCCTGGTTATACAATTGAAGGCTCAACACAAATTGGTCTTGCCTCTTGGTACGGGCTTGAAGAACATAACAATTATGCAGCAAGCGGAGAGCGCTTCAGTAAGCATGCCTACACGGCAGCTCATAAAACCCTTCCATTGGGAACTGTTGTAAGAGTTACAAACTTAGAAAACGGAAGAGACGTTATAGTTAAAGTAAATGACCGAGGCCCTTTTGTTGGAGATCGCATTATTGATCTCTCTCATGCGCCGGCTACATCAATCGACATGGTGCAAAAAGGTGTGGTAAAAGTAAAAGTTGAGGTGGTATCGACCCCTTCTACAAAAACCTCTAACTACTTCACCCCCGAATACACTGTTCAGGTTGCATCATATAGTAATCAGACGAGTGCAAATAATGCCAAGAGAAATCTGGATGCTGAATATAATGATGTCAGGGTTGAAACCGTTGATATCAAAGGCACTAAATACTATAGAGTTAGGGTAGGGCGTTATACTAGTAAAAATGACGCCAAAAAAGCGGCTTCAAAACTTAGAAAAAAAGGCTATACAACTAGAGTAATTCTCGAATAGCTCAAATTACAATCTACGAGGACATTTATTATGAATCAATTTGTTAAATCTCACGGACTAGGAAACGATTATTTTGTGCTTGACCAAGCTGCGATAAGTTTTGAGTTGACGCCAAAAGTCATAGAACTGCTCTGTCACAGGAACTACGGCATAGGCTCAGATGGAATACTTCTTTTGGTTCCATCCAGTAGAGCTGATTATGGTCTTAGAATTTTGAACCCGGACGGTAGTGAAGCCGAAAAGAGTGGAAACGGACTCAGAATTTTCGCAAAATATCTCTTTGAGCATGGACACTGTGATAAAGAAGTATTTACAATCGACACCCTGGGCGGAATAGTCACTGCAGAGCTTGAAACAGATGCCGGCAATGTTCCTTTTGTAACTGTCGAGATGGGATCAGCTATTTTTCAGAGCAACTTAATTCCTGTAGCCGGGGACGAGAGGGAAGTGGTTCAGGAAGAAATTACAGTCGGTGATGAGAAACTAAAAATCACTGCTGTTTCAGTAGGCAATCCACACTGTGTAGTTTTTGTAGATAATCTCGATGAAGAGCAAATTAGAAAATTCGGCCCATTGCTTGAGACTCATGAGCTATTTCCAAACCGTATAAACGTTCAGTTCGCAAAACCCCTTTCCCGAGACAAGGTTCAAATACTAATATGGGAACGCGGCGCAGGTTATACGCTTGCTTCAGGCAGCAGCTCCTGCGCAGTAGCTTCAGCATGTGTTAAAAATGGTTTTACAGACGGCAACGTCACGGTCTCTATGCCCGGGGGCGAGCTAGACATTACCATAAGAGACGACTGGTCCATTAAAATGAGAGGGGCAGTCGAAGAGGTTGCAGTTGGCAATCTTAGCACCGACATACTAAAAAGAATAGACGAGATTAATAGTTAATCTCATTAGGCCCTAAAGAGTTCTTGCCTAAACAACTTTCACAATGAAAAAATTATTGATATCAGCAGATACTATTCTGCCCATTTCTTCAGAGCCGCTTAAAGACAGCGCCTTGGTTATTGTTGATGGGAAAATCAAGGATATAGGAAGCGCATCTAGGCTTAGAAATCATTATAAAAATATAGAAGAATTAGAACTTGGAGAAGGAATCCTTCTCCCGGGGTTTATAAATGCTCACGCTCATCTTGAGCTTGGCTGGATCAAAAATAAAATTGGCGGATTTAAAGGCTTTACTCAGTGGCTGCAGCAGATAATAAGTGCCAAAAAAGAGGCGGTTTCAAATCAGGATATTGAAGATTCTGTCTCAGAAGGGATTAAATCACAGATAGCCAGCGGCGTAACCACTGTTGGGGAAATTTCATCCTACGGTGGACTAGATATCCCGATTTTGAAAAAATCCGGACTTAGAACTGTCCTCTTTAGAGAGGCTGTAGATAGCAAAGAAACCACAATGGATTTTGATAGCTTCGAGAAATCGGACTTATATGAAGAGAGGCTTTTCCCCCACGCGCCTTATTCCTGTAGCCCGGGACTTCTAGAAAAGGTGCTTAAATCTCATAAGAAAAATAAGAGGCCTCTTGGTATTCATCTCGCCGAAAGTAGAGAAGAGATCAACTTTGTAAATAGAAAAGCAAATAGTATTGAGAATGAAATATTCCCTTTGATAGCTAAAGAGTCATTTAAACGTAAGAAAGCTGACACTCCATTTGGGTATTTAAAGAGCCTCGGATTCTTTGATAAAAATAAAGTCACAACTATTCATATGGTGCAAGTAAAAGCCGATGAAGTAAAAGAAATCCAAAATCTTGATGTTGGAATTGTGTTATGCCCAAGAAGCAATCTTTTTCTTCAAGTAGGTCTTCCGCCGCTTAAAGAATATGCGAAACTCAAAAGGGTAGGCCTTGGCACAGATGGGCTTTCCAGCAACTATAACCTCGATTTTTTTGAAGAGCTCAGGGTTCTTCATCTACTCTGGTCTGATACTCTAGGGAAAGAAGCTTCATATGAGAGTGTTCATGCCGCCACTCTCGGTGGGGCTAGCGCACTGTTCTTGGAAGATAAGATTGGAAGCCTTGAAATAGGAAAAGAAGCAGATCTTATATTCCTCAATTCTAAGAATAAATTCCAAAATCCTTACCTGTCAGTTGTATCCTCAACCAACGAAAATCTAGAACTTCTAATGGTCAAGGGACATATCCTATATTCCAAGAATCCTAAATTAGCTAGCATCTAATATGCCTCAGAAAGTTAATAAAGTTTTTGTTTATGGAACTCTTCTCCAAGGCGAGATTAGAAGCACTTTTATGAACGATTGCAGCTTACTCAAGACATTGGAAATTCCCGGGGCTTTGTATGATACGAATAGAGGTTGTCCAACAGCCATACTTGATAAAAATTCTAAAACGACAGTCTTGGGTGAACTCTATATAATGGATAATCCGGAGAATAAATTAAATCACCTTGACGAAGTCAAGATAATAGATTCCGAGCAATATGAAAGGGTGCTTATAAATTATAACGGGATAGATTTTTTTACATATGTAGCCGGTACTCAATTACAGAGATGCTGTAAACCAGCATACCAAATAGAGAACGGAAACTGGAGGAGGTACTCCTCACTCTCCTTCCATGACCCCATTAAATTTGCTCAAAATTTTGAAGACCATCAGAAGTATCTATATAGAGAAGGGGTTACTCCAGAAGCGAGTGGCTTAGTATATCTCAAAGGGGAAATTCCGATACTTGTTAGTGCGCCCCATGCTTGTGTACAGAAGAGAATGGGCAAATTAAAACGTCAGGAATTTTACACGGGTGCATTATCTGTAATGCTTCACTCACTAAGCGGATGTCATACGCTTTATACAAATAGACTTATGGAATCTGATCCCAACTACTATGACGATTCTTCTTATAAGGCAAAACTGAGCGAGATAATAAAAACAAATGAGATTAAATGCTTAATTGACCTTCACGGCACCGGTTCGGAAAAAGCGCATGACCTTTATCCCGGAGTGGGAATTAATAAAGAGTTTTTGTTAGAACATAATAATTTCCTAGAAGAACTTGAACGCCAAGCATCGTTAAATGTGATATCTGTCGGCGGACTAGATGTCTACCCGGCTGCAAAGCAGATGACGGTAACAAAATATGCGGCTAGAAATTTAGGGATTCCATCAATCCAGCTTGAGATTAACCGCAGACTAAGAGAGCCTGAAAAAACTCCTGAAGAGTTTATAAAACTCGTTAAGTTTTTGAGAGATTCTATTGAAAAATTATCTTATTTGCTTAGCTAGTACTTCAGCTATGTGTTTGGTCTTCCTTCCTGAAAAATGCTCAATCTGATGATGACAGGAAATACCCGATACGGCGATTACGGTATCAGAATTCGTCTCTCTTATTGCAGGCAATAATTTGTCTTCAGCGATAGTCCGGGAAACTTCATAATGTTCACTTTCATAACCAAAGCTCCCAGCCATTCCACAGCAACCGGCTGTGCTTTCGGTAACATTGCAACCACAGAGGGATAGCATGTTCAGGGCCGAGTTATTTCCAATCAAAGATCTTTGATGGCAATGTCCATGGTAAAAAACATTTGGTCCGCTATCTTTCCAGTCTATATTGAGCTCACCCGATTTATGCAGTTTTAACAAAAATTCATCGAGGATATAAGAGTTCTGAGAAAGAATTTGAGCTTCTTCATTCTGCGGCAGAAGCTCTATATATTCATCTCTAAAAGTGAGCACACAGCTAGGTTCAGTCCCTACAATTGGAATACCCTGCATAGCATATGGAGCGAGGATTGATACATTTGTAAGCGCCTGTTTTCGTGCCGGCTCAATCATCCCCTTACTCAACATCGGACGCCCGCAGCATACTCTATTCTCAACAATTATTACCTCTAACCCTGCAGCTTCAAGTATTTCTACGGCAGCCTTGCCAATCTCAGGGTGATAATATGTAGCCCATGTATCATGGAAGTAAATCACTTTACCATTTCTATTGTTCTCAGCAGGTTGCATTTTATTGTTAAACCATTTTGTGAAGTTGTCATTTGATAATTTTGGTAATGATCTATCCTTGTGAACTCCTATTTTAGATAGAATCTCTTTGGATAGAACGTTATTAATTGCAAAGTTTGATAGCGCAGGCATAGCTGATGTATATCGGCTCATCCCATGCACATATCCAAATAAGCGGTCACGAAGAGAGAATCCATGCTTAGCATGATAATGACCTAAAACTTCAAGCTTCATCTTTGCAGCATCAACACCCGAGGGGCATTCGCTTTTACAGGCTTTACATGAAAGACAAAGATCAAAGACCTCATGAATTTCTTGACTATCGATAGCATCCGGCGGCAAAGTTCCTGATACAAGGGCTCTAAGTACATTAGCGCGGGCCCTTGTCGTATCTTTTTCATCCTTAGTTGCAATATAGGAAGGGCACATAATCCCATCCCCAAGTTTCCGACACACGCCCTGACCGCTGCACATCTCGACTGCGCCAGTAAACCCATTATCTGAAGACCAGTCTAAATACGTGCTTATACTCTGTGGCCGATATGATTCTCCGAAACGTAGATTGCCGTTTGCCGAAGCAGCGTCCACTACCTTTCCCGGATTAAATATCCCCTGTGGATCGAATATGGATTTGAGTTCTTTCATTGCTCCATATAGTTCTTTTCCAAAAAGCCGTTCGTTAAGATAGCTTCTTTGAAGTCCATCCCCATGCTCACCACTCATAACTCCGCCGTACTTAAGGGCAAGCTTAAAAGTCTCCTCAGTCAATTCTTCCATAACCCCAATCCCGCTTTGGGATTTTAAATTAACCAGGGGCCGTATATGTAAACACCCTGCGCTTGCATGTCCGTAGAAACCGGCGTTTGTATCTAAACGTTTTAACAAATCGCTAATATCTTCTACATAATGTGAAAGTTGGTTAACTGGTACTGAAACATCTTCAATGCAGGGAATGGGTTTAAACTCATCTCTTTTACTCATTAAAAGCCCAAGCCCGGCCCTCCTTACTTCCCATACGTTGGCTTGAGATTGCTCAGAAAGAGCATAGCTTGTGAGACAATTAATATTCTTAGTGATTAGATGTGAATTTAGATTCTTAGCTTTCTTCTCCACTTCCGATTCAGTATCTCCGTAGAATTCCACTACCAAAATTGTCTCCGGGTCTCCGTCAATAAACGTAAGCATGGGGGAATAAGACGTGCTTGCCCTTGTAAGCTCAATCAGCGTACTGTCGATGAGCTCTATTGCTGACGGGTTTCTTTCTAAAATTACGGGGACCGCTTCCATCGCCCGCACCATAGAGTCGAACTGAAGTATTGCAAGCCCTGTATGTTTGGGTTTATCGACCAACTTTAGCGTGAACTCGGTTGCCAGTCCCAAAGTACCTTCTGAGCCTGCTAAGAGCTTTGCCGGATTAAAGGGTTTTTCTAAAAGATAGTTAAGGCTGTAACCGGAAGCTCTTCGCCAATGTCTTGGGAAATCCTTTTCTATAAGATCAGAATACCTTTCTTTAAGTTTACTAAGATTTTGTAAAAGCGGACTCCCAGCTGATTGTTGAGATGTAAAATCGTTGAGTTCTATAGATTCCCCTTTATTGAGATATAATTTACAAGCCTCAACATTGTCTCCGGCCATTCCATATAGTATCGAGTGCGCTCCTGTTGCGTTGTTCCCGATCACTCCCCCGATAGTTGCTATTTTTGCCGACGACGGATCGGGGCCAAACATAAGTCCATATTGCTTTAACCCTCTATTGAGCTGCTCCAAGAACATACCGGACTGAACGCGAACAGTTCTTTGCTTTGCATTAACTTCTAAAACTCGATTCATATATTTAGACAGATCAACAATTAGAGCATGGCCCACTGCCTGACCGGCAAGGCTGGACCCGCTACCTCTAGGCAAGATTGCCACTTCATATTGGGATGCGATCTCAAGAGTCTTAGCCACATCCTCAACATTTTTGGGTATTACAACTCCTATTGGCTCAATCCGGTAATTACTCGCATCTGTGCTGTATAGGGTTTTACTAATTTTATCGAAGCGGACTTCACCGTTTAGCTTATTTTTTAGCGATGCTTCCAGATCGAGGTATAGAGGGTCTTTTAAAGTTTCCGTCATTTGAGGATTAATTATAACTTGTGATCTATAGCCGAATCCAATTGCGCTAATTAAATATGATTCCAGTCTTCATAATTACTTTGTGCTAATCAATAAAAGTTGGGTATCCTATCGTTCTTTCTATGCTCATAGTTTTCCCGAAAAAAAATTGTTTAGCTTGATTTAGGATAAAAATGAAATTTGTAATTGTCCCTGTAAAAGATTTATCTAAAGCCAAGGAAAGACTTTCCTCACTCCTACCGCAGCATGAAAGGACAGCTATCGCTTATGCGATGCTTGAGGATGTTCTCTCTGCACTTAAGCAATCAACATTCGCAGACCGCAAGTTCATTGTGACGCTCGATGCTAAAGCTATTGAGATAGCCCAAAGTTTGGGCATAGAAGTAATTCTAGAGACGGAGCAAAATGGCGAGAGTGCCTCTGTAGACTATGCATCTCAAATAGCAAAAGATATGGGAGCGACATCAGTCTTGGTTATTCCAGGAGATGCTCCCCTGATTACGACAGAAGATATAGACTTTTTACTAGAGAGAGAAAAGGGCGCCCCTTCAATTATTTTTGTCCCCGCAAGAGATGAGTTGGGTACTAATGCAATACTTAGAAAGCCGCCTGATGCTATCCGCTCGATGTTTGGCCATGACAGTTACAATAAACATATAGCGGAAGCCGATAACAATAATATCCCTTATGAAAGTTATGATAATCCTAGAATCGGACTAGATATTGACCGCCCTGAGGATTTAAAAGAGTTGGTTTCTCACAAAAGTAATACCAAGACTTACCGGGAGCTTGAAAAATTAGGTTTAATTCAGAAAATATTAGAAAGCGCTTGAGCTTAATAGTCCAGATTTATAACCATAAGTTTTAATTCAGTCATATCTTCAATAGCATATTTGATACCTTCTCGACCAACTCCCGAATCTTTAACTCCGCCGTAAGGCATGTTTTCTACCCGGAAACTAGGAAAGTCATTTATAATGACCCCACCTGTTTGAATAGTATTGTAAGCCTTAAATGCTTTTTTCATATCTTTTGTAAACACCGCAGCTTGGAGGCCATATCGACTGTTGTTAACACTCTGCAGTGCCTTGTCGAACTCTTTATAAGGCTCTACTATAACTACAGGGCCGAAGACTTCGTTACACGATACATTCATATCATCTGAAACATTTGTAAGTACCGTCGGCTCTATTAATTTTCCCTCTGCTTTACCCCCGGTTAAAAGCTGAGCCCCATTTTCAAGTGCTTCCTCTATCCCGCTCATTATTCTCTGCGCAGAATGATTATCTATAACAGGACCAACATCTGTATCCTCAAGCATAGGATCGCCGAGTTTTAATTTCCTTGTTTCTTCTACAAATTTATCCAAGAATTTATCAAAAATCTTTTCATGAACATACATTCTCTGAACTGATATACAGCTTTGTCCCGCTTGATAAAAAGCTCCCCAGGCATTTCTACTCGCTGCAAAGTCTAAATCGGGCGGGTTTTCGTCTATGATTGTTGCAGCATTCCCGCCTAGCTCAAGCGTTACTTTCTTCTTCGTATGCTTACTTAATAATTCCCAACCTACTAAATCGCTTCCGGTAAAAGAGATCTTCTTAATCCGTTCGTCTTTGAGTACAGGTTCAATTTGTCCGCCGGGTAGGGGGATAATATTTAGGAGGCCCTCCGGGAGCCCAGCCTCGATAGCTACTTCTCCCAGCATCAATGCGGATAGAGGGGTTTGTGAAGCAGGTTTTAGTATCAGAGCATTGCCTGACGCAATTGCCGGCGCAACTTTATGAGCTACAAGGTTGAGTGGAAAGTTAAAAGGGGATATTCCCATTACTACACCCAGTGGGAAACGCCGGGATATGCCAAACCTTTTGTCAGCCCCGGGAATAAGATCAAGGGGGAGTAATTCTCCACCTGAGAATCTGTTCGCTTCTTCAGCAGCTATGGAGAAAGTCGCCATAGCTCTTTGAACTTCAACCCTTGCGGTCTTAAGAGGCTTGCCGCCTTCCAGCACTAATATTTTTGCAAACTCTTCTTTTCTTTTATTAATTCCTTCTACTATTTTTCGAAGTATGTCGCTTCTTAAGTAACTTGGGCTTTCTTTAAATTTTTCATATGCACTTTGTGCGTAATCTATGGATTCTTTAGCTTCATCAATATCAGGAATATTAATGACACCTACAACTTCGTCATTATAAGGGTTTTTAATCTCCCTTTTATTCTCACTTTTAAGCCATTTCCCATTTATTAAATAACCGTATTCTTTTGGCATAACACCTATTCTTAAAAAATCTATCCTTCTAATACATCCAGTCTGGGTTGTTCGGTAATAATTCCTTTCTCAAATGCCTTTTTGAACATATACTCAAGTGCCGCTTTGCCTTCTTCGCCTAATTCTACCGTATAGTCATTTACGTACATGAGCACAAATTTCTCACCAACTTCTTTTTTCATGCCTCTTCCCCACTCCATAGCATAATCAAGCCCCTCATCTTTATGGTTTAGCGAATATACGATACTTTCCTTATGTACTCTGTGGCATTCTTTCTGAAGCTCTTCACCAATATCTCTTTTTACAACATTTAATCCCAGTGGTAGAGGCAGTGAAGTCTCTTGTGCCCAAAGCTCTCCAATATCAAAAAACAACTCAAGCCCCGCGTCTTTATAAGTCAGCTGACCCTCGTGAATTAAGAGACCTGTTTCTATCTCTCCATTTTGTACAGCAGGCATTATCTCATCAAAGGCCATTTCAACCGGTATAAAGCCGTCTGCATAAATACATAGCTGCAAATATGCGGATGTGAGCATTCCCGGAACACCAATCCTTTTTCCTTCTAAACTTTGTATCGGCTCTTTAGAAACTACAATCGGTCCATAGCCCTCTCCCATACTGGCGCCGCAAGACATAATCCTGTAGTCGTCCTGTACCTTCAAATACCCGTGGGCGGAAATAGCAGTTACCTCAAGCTCTTTATTGAGCGCACGTTTGTTAAGTGATTGGATATCTTCTACTATCTGTATGAATTCGATTTTATCTGATGTAACTATATTTTTAGCTATCGCATAGAACATGAAAGCGTCGTCAGCATCGGGACTATGCCCAAGTTTCATTTGAATTTTGTCTGCCATTTTAATTTCTCCTTGTTTGCTACTCTGAGTAAATATCTAATTTTGAAATCTGCTCCGCTTGGCCTAATTCTGAGAGTAGTTCGCTGTATTTGATAATCCCCTTGATCTCTTCATCACCTAGTTCATATTTGATTCTATCACTTAGGTATTTAAGACATATCTCGTAATCTATGCCCAGTTTGTTTGATTCTATCTCTGAAATTTGATCTACAATACCCAGGCCATATTTCTTTGATTCTATAAGAGCGTTCAGATTGTCTCCTAGTATAACATTCTTGTTCACAGCGAACACTGCATAGACAAAAGGCAGCCCGGTTTCATTAGTCCAGATTTCACCTAAATCATAAACTTTATATGGATTTTCAGCCGAGTAACATTGCCTCAATCCGGAATCTCCAATTAGCATCGCGCCGTCTACTCCATCGAGCATATCCGCCTTATCAACATCTTTGGCAATGTAAGAGGGCTTAATTCCATAAAATATCTCAAGCACTATTCTAAGAAGTGCTGTAGAGCTTTGAGAGCGCTTATCGACTGCAATTGTTTTGAGTTCTTTTAAATCCGACTTTGCTAAAACAATAACACTATCAACTTTTCCAATTGATGAAATAGATATTTCGGGCACTACTCGGTAGTCCTTTCTCTTAAGGAGCTCAGCAACTGGAATGAGGCCGACATCTATATCTTTATTATAAAGCTTCAGAGACAGTTCTGACGGAGGAGTTTGAATAAGCTCAAACTCATGTTTTACGAGATCATTCTCAATCGCATATGTTAAAGGTTTTGCGTTTAAAAAAGAAACTGAGCCCAGATTAATCAATCTTTTCACCTGAGGTTATAAACCAATCGACTTCGTAATCAGCTTATGCCTATAAATTTGGAATAGGATATTTTTGAAACGATATAGGTTACCTGAAATTTATATTCTTAAAATGCGCTTATATCACCATGCCATCTCTTGGGTAAAAATATCTTTTCATAAAGTGTAATGGCATATGAATCTGTCATTGATGCAATAAAATCACACACTGCACGCTCGGGGGTTTCTCCCTCTCTAGGCTCTCTTGGATATATGAGCTTAAATTCATCCTGGTTCTCACAAAAATACACATAAAGCTCTTTTATTACTTTTTTGGCTTTATCAAAGTTGTTTTTAATTTTTTCGTTCATATAAACAGTATTAAACAGGTAGCTTCTCAGCTCAAGCATGGCTTGTTCAACTTTGGGGCTTGCAATAACCCTTTCTTCGCCCAAATTTTTTGTCTCAAAGATTATATCTCTAACCATTTTGTTTATTCGCTCAGAATTAGTTCTTCCCAGCACGTTAGTGCATTCCTTTGGGACGTCCTCAATTGTAATGATTCCTGAGCGGATTGCATCGTCCAGATCATGGTTGGCATAGGCAACTAAATCTGAGATTCTAACAACTTGACCCTCCATTGTTTCAGGTCTGTATTTCGGATTGTCTATTGCACCCATGCCTTTTGAGTGTTTGGAGATTCCGTCCCTTACTTCATAAGTAAGGTTCAAGCCCTCACCGCCTTTCTCCAGAATATCCACCACCCGCAAGCTGTGGATTACATGCTTAAATCCCCCGGGGAATATCTCATTTAGCATAGCTTCGCCTGCATGCCCGAAAGGGGTATGCCCAAGGTCATGCCCGAGTGCGATGGCCTCAGTCAGATCTTCATTTAGCATGAGAGCTTTTGAAATTGTTCTCGCAATCTGTGCTACTTCAATTACATGAGTGAGCCTTGTTCTGTAGTGATCATTAGTTGGTGCTAGAAACACCTGTGTTTTGTGTTTCATTCTTCTAAAAGATTTTGAATGTATTACTCTGTCCCTGTCTCTTTGAAAATCAGTTCGAATATCACATTTTTCTTCAGGTCTCATTCTTCCCTTTGTTTCTGCGCTAAGAGTAGCGAGAGGGGACAATGTGTCCTTTTCTATTTCTTCAAGCTGTTCTCTGATGTTCAAGATCAAGCTCCATTTTTATATTTAGATTTAAAGTCTGACCGATATGCCGTTAGCACTCATAAACTCTTTGGCTTCTTTAATGGTATATTCGCCGTAATGGAAAATAGAAGCGACTAATACTGCGTCTGCCTCTCCGAGTTTTACCCCCTCTGAAAGGTGCTCCAAGGTGCCTGCTCCGCCTGATGCGATTATAGGTATTTTTAAGTTGCGTGAGATAGTTCTTGTTAGAGGTAAATCATAGCCTGATTTTGTTCCGTCCTTATCCATACTTGTAAGAAGAATTTCCCCTGCCCCGTAATCCTCCATTTTCTGAGCCCACTGTACAGCGTCAATCCCGGTCCCGTTCCTGCCGCCGTGAGTAAATACTTCCCATTTGCCTTCACCTACACTCCTGGCGTCAATTGCAACCACTATGCACTGACTTCCAAACTTCTGAGCCGCCTCTCTTACGAAATCAGGGTTTTTAACGGCCGCCGTGTTTATTGAAACCTTGTCAGCCCCGGCCAGTAGCATCTGCCTTACATCATCGAGCGTTCTAACCCCTCCGCCTACAGTTAGAGGAACAAACACCTGCCCCGCTGTGCGCTCCACTACATCAATCATCGTTTTTCTTTCTTCGTTGGACGCTGTAATATCAAGAAAACAGACTTCATCAGCACCCTGATCGCTATAGTTCTTTGCTATTTCTACGGGGTCCCCGGCGTCACGCAAATTGACGAAATTAACTCCTTTTACAACCCTTCCGTCTTTCACATCCAAACACGGAATTATTCTTTTAGATAACATTATGAGTACCTTTGTATTGCTTCTTTAAGATTGATACTGCCTGTATAAATTGACTTGCCGAGGATAGCGCCGTATAAGCCCAGATGCTCAATTGAAGCCAGTTTTTCTAGGTCTTCCATTGTCGCAATTCCGCCCGAAGCTATTACAGGAATAGGAGATTGTTCTATAAACTCCCGCGCACCATCAATATTAATTCCTTCCATCGTTCCGTCCCTATCTATATTGGTATTAAGCACAACTGAAACGCCAACCTCATGTAGATTCCGCATTACTTCTTGAGTACTTTGATCTATGACTTCAGTCCAGCCTTTTACTGCAATTTTCCCGTTTTTTGTATCGATCCCAACAGCGATCTCTTGGTGGAATTCACTGCACGCATTTCTTAGAAAATCCTGATCGCTAAATGCTGCGGTTCCCAATATTATTCTTTTAACACCCATTTTCACATATTCCCTGACAGTATCTATATTTCTTATACCTCCGCCCACCTGAACAGGGCAGCTTACGGTGTCAACTATAGATTTTATGACGTTATAATTTTTAGGTTTTCCTGAAAAGGCTCCATCCAAGTCTACTACGTGTATCCACTTGGCCCCGGCATCTTCCCACTCTTTTGCAACTTCAGAAGGGTGGTCAGAGAAGACCGTCACTTTCTCCTCTTCACCTTTAAAAAGCCTTACACACTTCCCGTCCTTAATATCAATAGCAGGGATAATTATCATCTATTCTCCAATAAAAATGTGCTGAATCTATGGGCTATTTTTCTAGCGCCCTCTTTTGCCATTTCATCAGCCGTTATCCATTTTCCTTTTCTTTTTACGAACTTCTTAATTTCAAATAAATTGTCAAACAAAGGTTTTTGGGTTTCCGTAAAAGAAGTCCCCCATAATACACTACCGTCTTTTGTGCTTAACAGATCTACACTAAACGACACTGTAGAGGGTGAATCTGTTGCCCATTGTGACCCGCCTCTGTCAGAGTATTGTGATATGGTCCCAACCATTACAGTGTCGGCGCCCAATACTCGGCCCACATCAATGGCTATATCTCTGTAATAAATTTTAGGTTTCCCCGATCTCAGTTTGCTGTACTCTGTATCAGATTTTTGAATCGGTATTATTTCTACGTCAGGCATGCCGCTAGTTTCTGAAATGAGAGCTTCGTAAAGTGAAATTGTAAGATACTTCTCAATCTGACTGAGTGAATCATCGGATTGTTCATTAGCTAGAGAGTTTTTAGAGTTAAACGGTATCAGAGCCATCTTGCCTACAACATGTTTTGCTGGGGACTGGGCAACTACTAAGTCATTATTATCGCTACTTTGTGCAAGTAATATTGAACTTTGTAGTAGAACAAGTGTAAAGATGAGGAGAAGTACTAGTTTGTATCGGCTTAAAATTTTCATTTGCCTATAAATATACAGGATTATCGGAGTAGAGAAAGAAGCTATCTTTGGCTATTTGAAAAAAAACGCTTTTTTGTTGATAATAGCTTCCATGAATTACTGGCTTGTGAAATCAGAACCGTTTAAATATTCCTGGGATGATCTCGTAAAAGACGGCTCTACCTACTGGGACGGTGTAAGAAACTATCAAGCAAGAAATAATCTCAAGTTAATGAAGAAGGGCGATCTGGTTCTCTATTATCACAGCAACGAAGGTAAAGAAGTTGTTGGTGTTGCAAAGGTTACCAAGGGATTTTATCCAGACCCGACGATCGATGACGACAGATGGGTCGTGGTTGATCTAGAGCCTAAGAATAAACTAAAGAACCCAGTCACCCTTGCGGATATTAAACAAGATAAGCGTCTCGAGAAAATCCCGCTTGTTACACATAGTAGATTATCCGTAATGCCCGTCTTAAAAAAAGATTTTGATCTAATAGTTCAAATGGGCAAATAGTCATCAAAATGTTAGGCTGAGAGATTGAAATAAGAGATCTCATTTTTCCCCAGTACTTTTACCCTTGCGCCAATGCTCTTCGATCTCCTCCAGGCTGAGCCCCTTTGTCTCCGGCATGTAGAAATAGACGTAGACGAAAGACACCACGCACATTACGGCATAGAGCCAGAAAGTGTCCGGCCTCCCTAAATAGTCAATTAAACTAAGAAAGGTCAACGTGACAACAAGATAAGTAGCCCAGATAACCGCCGTTACAGCGCTCATAGCAACCGCCCTTACACTAAGCGGGAATATTTCCGAAATCACAAGCTGAACCACGGTTCCGGGTCCTATAGTCCATGCGGCGACAAAAAACATAAGACTCGCCACAGAGAGATAACCCAAGAGCCCTCCGCCGGTTTTTTGAAGATAAAAAGTTATTCCCAGAACGATTAGTCCGACGCACATCCCGCCAGTCCCAAAAGCATCAGCGGCCTTCTCCCAAGTCTGTCCATAAGATTCATCGCCACAACGGACATAACAACAAACACGATACCCATGCCCACGGTCTCGAGTATTGCGGTCGACGCCGAATGAAAACCTGCAAACTCAAAGATAGTTGGGGCGTAAAAAGTGGCTAGGGAAAGACCTGTAAGCTGCCTTATCATAGCAAGGCCCAA
>JBBDIN010000119.1:0-16508 GCA_040880385.1 Thermodesulfobacteriota bacterium
TAACGGCGTCGCGGTACGGTTTTAATAAATCGTTTGGGAGAGTATACAAGCCGCCCGCGATCAAAATTGATGATTTATCGAGCTGTAAGTAATACCCGGGATTCCCAAGCTTCTTTCTAGGCCCTTCCCAAAAGAAAATACCCAGATGAGTTTTGTATGGAGTTTTGTCCTTACTAAACCTGACGTCTCTATAAATCCTGAAAATTGACTTATCGGTTTTAGGAATCGCCACAATTTTAGGAGATATGGATTTAAGCCGCTCCCCCATCTCCATAACAAATTCTTGAGCAGGTTCCATCACGTTCTTCTCAAAGATACTTCTATGTTCTTCAAACCATTCTCGCGTATTATTTTCCTCAAGATCTTTAAAGAACTTAAATGTTACCTTCGTAAACCCATTAAACCTGCTCTCAGGGGGCATAGTCACATCCTCCAAAAATAAATCCATACAACAAATAAAACTGCCGCATTTAAAGAATCAGTTTAGTTAAGCAGCTACTGACTGTAAAGCTTCACCATAATTTTTATGATACTTTGTGTAAAAATCTTCCTTCTGCAAATTCTCTCGCCACTTGACTATATTCTCATATGGAGATAAATCCACTTGAGCAACCTCAGCCGGATCAAGATTGGCTAAAAGATTAATATCGGCCAGCGTTAACTCGCTGCCCGCAAGATACTCATTTTCCTTAAGTTGGTTATCCACAAGCGGCAAAAAACGGTCTAAAAAACTAAGTCCGTCTTTAATTGACCTTTCATCAACCTCCACATTAACTAATGGCGCTAGTACACGGTTAAAAAACACTTTGGTAACTGCGGAGCCTACATGAATAGAAGCAAAGTCAATCCATTTATCCACATTTGCTCTTTGAACAATATCCTCAGGGTATAAAGATGAATTATGTTTACGAGAAAGATATTTTGAGATGGCATTACTTTCAAATAGAGTGAATCCGTCCTCGTCCATTACGGGAACTTTACCTATTGGGTTCAACTTGAGAAATTCTTCTGTCATATGCTCGCCTGCTAGAAGATTGACAGGAACGTATTGGTAATCTAACCCCAATTTGTTCACTACAAACCTAACTCTATTTGACGGTATAGAAACTGGGAAACCATAAATTTTCAGCATTTTTACAAACTCCTTCGCCACTTGATTTGTACTGATTAGTACAATTAAACTGTACCGAACAGTACAACAGTGTCAAGAACTTTTTTGAGGAGAAGAATTCACTTGGAGAATGACTTCAAATACTTAAGGGCATGATCAACTGTATGTTCAGCTGCCTTTGAGTCTTTTCTTATTTTTGCTAACAGCAAAGCCCCCTGCACAGTGGAGATGCCGAAGTCAGCCAATGACTCAGGATCGGCTGTTTTATTCAATTTCCCTTCTGCTTTTAAATCAGCGAAAAAATTTGAAAGGTTATTTCTAACGTATTCGAATATTAAATTCACATCTTGTCTAATAAGCTCGTTCTCGGAGCTTAACTCGTTTCCAATTGAGCCTATAGGGCATGACCTCTCAGAATTAAACATTTCTATGCCTCGAATATGGCTATAAAAAAATTCTTCTAAATCATCCCAGCTATTAATTTGTAGTTTGACAGAACCTGTACCCTGCTGAAATATCTCAAGATAAAATTGTAAAACGGCATGAACTATATCATCTTTATTTTTGAAATAGTGGTAGAATTGACTTTTTCCTGCTCCTGAAATTTTAAGAATTTCGTCTACACTGGTTGCTTTAACACCATTTTTATGAAATAGCTCTCTTGCGGTTTCTACAATCTTCGCTTTTGTTTTAATTCCCTTCTCTGATATTTCCTTCACGATATCATTGTACCAAATAGTCCATTATATTCAAATATACTCAATAAGGTGTTGAGAGATATTAACTATTTCTTAAGCTCTACAATTTTAACCGGGGTATATACCGACCCACTGGGTCTGAGCTCACTTTTGATTAAACCAATCTGGTTTATCTGAAAGCTGCTTTGAACAATATGAGGTCTATCTTCAATATTAATTTTTTTCTTTACCCTGCCTAGAGTAATATGCGGAACAAATTTGCGATTTTCTTTTTCAAACCCGAGACCAGCAAGCTGTTCTTCTAACTCATAAACCAATTTGGCAAGCTGCGTGTTGTTTGATAAACCAATATACAAAATCCTTGGTTTTTTAAGATTCGGGAATCCGCCAAAGTCTATAAGTTCTATTTTAAAGGGAGAATATTCAGAGGCACGTTCTTGAATCAAATTGGCTATGTCGTCCAACATTGACTCTTCAACATCTCCGAGGAATTTGAGAGTAACATGAAGCTTTTCAGACTTCTCCCATTTAACACCTTCAATATTATGCTTGAGAGAGTCTATATAATTTGTTAACTGCTTTCGGATTTCTTCAGGCAATAAAGCGGCGATAAAGAGTCTCATCTATTTTATCACCTCTGGATCACAAGCTGGACATATGTAGAAATCATTTACACCAGGTTGGGAATCTTTTCCTGCCACCCTGGCTAAGACGCACTTGGTTCTCACCGTTTAAATACATAAGATAAATATCCTTGGCGCCCACCTTAGACGAGCTGTATGCTATATAATATCCATCTGGTGACCAGGCTGGGTTTTCATTTCTTCCACCGCCGAAGGTAAGTCTTTGCTCCCCGCCGCCGCTAGGATCAATTGTATAGATATTGGCCCCGCCCTCAACTCTTACAAATGCAATCTTGTTTACTTCTCTACTTGGAGACCATGAAGGGTCTGTGTTGTAGCCGCTTGAGGTGATTCTCCTTAGACCGCTACCATTAGAATTCATCACATATATCTGAGGATTCCCGCTCCTGTCAGATACAAAGGCTATCTTGCTCCCGTCAGGTGACCATGATGGAGATACGTCAATAGAGCCTGAGCGAGTTAAGTTTCGAGCGTCCTTACCACTAAGCCCTGAGACATATATATCGCCATTTGCGCTAAAGGCTATCTGATTACCGCTAGGCGACCATTCAGCGCTTTGTTCTAGTTTAAAAGCCTTCGTCAGTCTTGTTTCTGCAATCTTCTGACCCAAGGTAATTACATATAGATCCTGATCCCAGACCTTATCAGAGTTGAAGATTATTTTTCTGCCATCAGGAGAGCAATCAGGTGACATTAAAAGAGAGCTGTGTCTCGTAAGCTGTCGCTTATTAACACCGTCATAATCCATTATAAATAGGTTTCTCTTACTTTTATCTCCTAAAACAAATGCAATTTTTGATGTAAAAAAACCATCCTTACCTGTAATTTGCTTCATTGCTAAATCAGCAAACTTGTGAGCCGCTTCTCTAACTTTGCCAGGAGTTGCAATATAGGTTCTTCCCAAAATTGGTCTTTCTTCTTTAACATTATAAAGCTGAACAGCAAATTTAGTCTTGTTGCCTTCAGGCTGGTATTGACCTGCAATCATATAATCAGCCCCGGCGTCAAATATGCCCTGGAAATTAATATTGTTTAGATCAGATATGATAGCCCCGCCGGTGCTTACCTCGAATAGTGCTGCATTATTTAGATCCTTTCTCAATACCTCGACAAATTCTCTGCCCTTTGCATTGCCGGGTCCTATACTAGATAACTCGGGTATAAAAACAGGAATTTTTTGAATAATAGGTCCCGTAACATCGGGCAGTTTGATTTGCGAAAAAGAATTTGCGCTAATACCCAGAAACAAAGCTAACGTTATGAAAAAAACTCTATATGAATAAGGCATAAAACCCTCCAAATAATACTTTTACAAGAATTGTTAATAAATATGCTGATATGTAGAATAAATTTAGCTTATGGATAAGCTAAAAACTAGCAAAAATCTAATTTGTTAAATAATCTTTTCGAGACGCCTACTCCTCAAGCTCTACATTCCAATAGGATATATCCACAAAATTTAAGAAAGGCTCCCATTCTTTATATCTGATAGCTTTTATATAAATATTTGAGAACGGATCCCACGTCGGCTTTTTAGGAACAGTTTTTAACTTCATTCTAGCCTGCGCAGGAGTACGTCCGCCTTTTTTCCTGTTACAATCAATACAGCAGCAAACAACATTGTCCCAGACACTCCTTCCGCCCTGTGTGCGCGGCAAAACATGGTCTATTGTAAGCTCAGATCGTGAGAACTGTTTTGAGCAGTACTGACATCTACCCCCGTCTCTTCTGAAAATATTTAAGCGGTTGAATCTAGCTTCTTTTCTGATTGCTCCCTCATATCTGACCAAGATAATAACCCGAGGGGTCTTTATTATTGAGCTAACAGTGCGAATAACTTCATCTTGCTCTCTAAATTCAGAAATTTGCGCCCAAGATTCAAAATCAAAGGTGTTATATTCGGTATCTACTGCCTTAGCGATGCCCCCATATAACATTACAAAAGCTCGTTTAACACTTGTTATTGTGATCGGGACAAAGTAACGGTTGAGAACTAACACGGGAGAGGTTAGCATTTAGTAAAGTGAATCTACCTATTTTTACTTATTTTGCAAGTACAACATACTAAATCATTACTAGAATTAATTGTACTTGTCATCTACTAAATTGTAGATTTTGACATATACTTTAGAGAGTTGAAATTAACCAGGAGATATAATTTATGAGTAGCTTGAGCACAGCTCTAATAATTCAAATATTATTCAGCGTAGTTCTTTTTGCTTTTCTATTTTATTTTATGGCCAAAAATTCTGAGCTGAAAAAAGAAATTGAATCAAAAAAGAATTCAAGAATTAAATCTAGCGAGGGTTAAATGTATCCAGAACTTCTAAAGATTGGCGATTTTACAATTTCTTCTTTCGGCGTAATGATAGCCCTTTGCTTTCTTGTAGGCTATTGGCTGATATCACTTGAAACTAAGAGAAAAAAACTAAGTGAAAAAGCTGTAAGCAATATGTTCCTTGCCGCCATGATAGGCGGCATTGTAGGAGCGAAATTGCTTTATTTATTTGAAAATGTTCCGTTTGGTGACTTAATCAGACACCCGATCACGCATCTGCTGTCCCGTGGGGGGCTCACATTCTACGGCGGCTTCCTTGGAGCAATAATATTAGTATGGATAATCGCCAACAAAAACAAGATCAGCATGTGGACGGTTGGTGATTTGGCTGCCCCAGCTCTTGCGCTCGCTTATTCAATAGGCCGAATAGGATGTCTATTAGTTGGAGATGATTACGGTGTACCTTCCAACCTGCCTTGGGCTATGGCATTTCCTCAGGGGCTGCCTCCAACTACTGAAACAGTTCACCCCACACAGATATATGAGATAGTTATTATGTTTATAGCATTTTTATATATCTGGAAAATCAGAACAAAAATAAAACCTGCAGGCTGGCTTTTTTCTATCTATCTAATCATCGCAGGCTTTGAGAGATTCTTTGTAGAGTTTTTAAGAAACACAACGGAAAGCCCGGTTCCCGGACTTTCCGTAGCTCAGGTTATGGCGCTTGGTCTAATCGTAGTGGGCGCTGTTAAGTTGTACACACTTAGAGACTCAGGGAAAATTGAGTTAGAGCCTGAACCACCCAGAAAAGCGGGTAAAAAGAGAAAAGCATAATTAGTGTTATTGTTTGAGAGATAATATGTAAGCAAGAAGATCAGGCTTTCCATCTAACACTGCTTAGGTATCTTTAACGACCATGCCTAAAGCTAAGACCAGAGATTATATTCTTGCTGCGCTAAGCGGTGTTTTATATCCCCTCACGTTCATGGTTCCCTATTTAGGCATACTCGCCTGGATTGTTTTAATACCTCTTTTCTGGTCAATTGTTAAAAGAACACCTAAAGACGCATTTAAGCTTGGACTTCTTTCAGGAACAATTGCAAATTTCATAGGAACCTACTGGCTTGTGGGAACACTCACAAGATTCGGCGGATTCCCAACACCAGTCAGCTTCATATTTATTATTTTCTTAAGCGCATATGCAGGGCTTGCATTTGGAATATTCTCATACATAACCACCCGTCTAGGACTCTTTAGAAAGCAGGGAGTTCTATCAGTTCTACTTATTGCATCTATCTGGACATCTATTGAGTATTTATTCCCTTTCCTATTCCCATACGGTATTACCAATTCACAAGCCGATTTTCTCCCCATTATACAGATCTATGATCTCTTTGGAATATATTGCCTCAGTTTCGTCATTGTTGTAGTGAATGTCACATTAATGAGGGTCATTAAAAGATTCAAACTCAATGCACTGCTTCCGGGAGGAGAATTACTCCTATCGTTCATGCTAATAGTTTTAACTTTGGCTTATGGATACTTTAGAATTGCTCAGGTAGATGCGGAGATTGCAAAATCCCCCAAGCTCAAAGTAGGAATGGTGCAGGCAAATTTCGATTTCCTAGCAAAAACTGAGAATCAGGAAAAAACAGTTACCGATAAACACAAAGAGATGTCGCAAGATCTCAAAAATGTTGATCTTATAATATGGCCCGAAACATCTATACAAACTTGGTTTTCAAATAATTCTAACTACCTGATAGTACGTGATGAGTTGGGTGTGCCTCAAATGGAAGGGAAATATTTCATCGTAGGCGGCATGTCTTACACTCCTCTTGATCCGGATGCAGAGGTCATAACAGACGATAATATTATTAAATACAACACTGCATTCTTAACCGATTCAAACGGTATTATCTTGAGCAGATACCATAAAATCAAGCTCCTGTTGTTTGGAGAGTACCTTCCTTTTGCCAAGTATTTCCCTGTAATAAAACAAGTAAGCCCAGCTACAGGTGACTTTACTCCGGGGGATGAGCTTGATCTATTTGTAATTGAAGATAAAGGGGCGAGAATAGCCCCAATTATCTGCTACGAGGATATTATCCCCTCGTTTAGCAGGCAATTCGTAGCGAAAGGCGCTAATCTAATCGTCAATATCACAAACGACGCCTGGTTTGGTAAGACTATTGCTCCTTATCAGCACTTATTAATCTCAATCCCACGAGCAGTAGAAACAAGAAGATTTCTCCTTAGGTCTACAAACACCGGCATCAGCGCAATTATTGACCCTATAGGCAGGGTCGTTAGCAAGACCGGAAATTTTGAGCAAACGAATTTAGAAGGTGAAGTTAGTCTCATGAATGGTGGAGTAACCCTATACACAAAGATAGGAGATGTATTCCCTATAGCAACGCTTGTTTTCTGGGTTGGGTTTATAGCGGTAGTTAAATTAAGAGGTAAGGATTTCAGTCAAAGCGCTTAAGAAAGAATCATTCTCTTGTGGCGTTCCAATTGTTACGCGCATACAGTTTTGAAGTCTTCCGGGCCTATTAAAATTCCGGATAATTATATCCTTTTTTACTAACTGATTAAATACAGAATCTGCATCATTGATCCTAAAAAATATAAAGTTGGCATCACTCGGATAGGTCTCTATAAAATCCATGGATGATAAGGCTTTATAAACTCGATCCCTCTCTCTTATAATAAGTTGTATGCTCTCAGAAACAAATTCGTGGTTCTCCAGCACAACTTCGGAAACGGCCTGGCTTAAAGAATTAATGTTGTACGGATAACGGACCTTATTTATCTCCCTAACAAGATTTTCTCTCGCAAATAACATCCCAATCCTAAGCCCGGCAAAACCTACTTTGGATAAGGTTCTCAATATGACTAGATTCTCGCACTCTTTAATTAATGGTAAGAACGTATAACCGCTAAAATCTGAATATGCCTCATCTACGACGACAATCCCCTTCGCAACGCTTATGATCTCAGCAATTTTGCCGGCTGAATACATATTCCCGGTTGGGTTATTTGGGGAGGCCAGAAATATAAGATCCGGATCCTGTTCCTTGATCAACTTTATTGTAGCATCGAGATCAATATCGAACTTTTCATCCAGCTCGGTTTCTACGACCTCTGCTCCCATTGCAAGCCCTGTTAACTTATACATTGAGAAGCTAGGAGTAGGACACAAAATCTTGGCGGAGCCGCTCGAGAAAGTAGTGATAAGCATCCCTATGAGCTCATCTGATCCGTTTCCCAGAAGGATTCCTTCCTTGGAAAACTCCGTGACTTGCGAAATGATCTCAATTAATCTTGTAGCTTCAGGATCAGGATATCTGTTTATATCGACCTGCTTAATTGCAATGTCCACTTTCTCTTGGACTTCTTGCGTCAGGGAGAATGGGCTTTCATTTCCATCTAGCTTAACCCTGCAGTCAAAATGAGGAACTGAGTAAGGTGTTATATTACGGATTTCCTGACTGACTCTTGATTCCACAATTCCCTTGACGTCGGATTCTATTTTTTTATTTGAGGATGTCATTTTATCTAGCCAATTTAAATAGTTCGTATTTATTGGATATAGAAGAGAATACCTATTTTCTTACTTTTACGGAAAGGGCATGCGCTTCAAGCTCTTCGCTATATGCGAGATTCATGACAGAATCACTTAGTGTGTCAAAACCTTTTTTCGAAATTGATATGACACTAGGCATTCTTATAAAGTCGTAGACACTCAGTGGAGAAGAAAACCTAGCAGCCCCTCCTGTTGGGAGAACATGGCTAGGTCCTGCCACATAATCACCGAATGCTTCTGTAGACATACCACCCATAAATATAGCCCCTGCGTGCTTAATTTTCTTTAATAGAGCTTTAGGATTTTTAACGCATAATTCTAAGTGCTCTGGAGCAAGTGCGTTTGCGACATCAACTGCTTGGTCTATATTCTTAACAATAAATATGCGGCCCTGACTTTTTACAGCTTCACCGGCAATGCTTTTTCTTTTTAGCAAGCTTAATTGCCGCGATACTTCCTTAGCGACATCTTTTCCAAACTGCGCGTTATCAGTGACAACAAGAGGTACTGCCATTTCATCATGCTCTGCCTGAGCCAATAGATCGGCAGCTACCCAGCTAGCGGGGGTGCTTGCATCTGATATAATCAGCACCTCGCTAGGACCTGCGATCATATCAATGTCCACTTCTCCAAACACGAGCTTTTTAGCAATCGTTACGTATATGTTTCCGGGTCCTACGATCTTATCAACCTTAGGAACTGACTCGGTGCCGTATGCTAATGCAGAGATGGCCTGTGCCCCGCCGACTTTATAAATGGAGTCCACACCTGCAATTGAGGCAGCAACCAAAACGGTAGGATTTAACTCGCCATTTGGGCACGGAGTCACAAGTACTAGTTCTTCCACGCCGGCTACTTTTGCCGGTATAGCAGTCATCAACACCGTTGAAGGATAGGCTGCTTTTCCTCCGGGAACGTATAATCCGGCTCTCTCAACAGGGCGGATTAGCCAACCAAGCTCGTTTCCAAGCTTGTCTTTGTACATACTCCCTTTTGGCATTTTATGTTTGTGGAATTCCCTTACTCTGCTGGCAGCTGTTTTAAGATTGGCTCTTAATTCTTTAGAAACTTGAGATTGGGCGTGTTCAATTTCCTTGGCTGTTACTTTAACGCTTCTCTTGGTGAGCTCAAACTTATCAAACTTTTTCGTATATTTAAAAAGTGCTTTGTCTCCGTCTTTTTTGACCTCATCTACAATTTTTTTAGTAGTTGATTCAAGCACAGGGTCTGAGAGAGATGTATTTCTCCGTAGACCTTTTAGGTAGGTATTAATATTATTTGTTTTAATCTGAACAATTTTCATAACGGAGAAGGATTATACATCGGAAAAACAATATTCAAAAGTGATAATGTGCCACATTACTAAGGATTATATTCTAGGTTGCCCCCTACTTCTGAGAATTTCCGGTAAACTAAATTTCAAAACAGAGGTTAATTAATGAAGATCTTTTCTCTAGAAAGAAAACTAAATTTGAAAATGGATATTAGTGAAGCTTGGGATTTCTTCTCTAATCCCAATAACTTGCCTCTAATTACACCTCCTTCACTAAAATTAAACATAACATCTGAATTACCGGATAAAATGTACACAGGTATGATAATAACATACACTGTAGCTCCAATATTGAGCATACCAATAACATGGGTTACAGAGATCACTCATGTAGAGGAGTCTAATTTCTTTGTAGATGAGCAGCGTTTTGGGCCCTATAAATTTTGGCAGCATCATCATAGATTTAAAGAAATAGAAGGCGGGGCAGAAATAACTGATTTAGTCCATTATGCGCTCCCACTTGATCCACTTAGTAGAATAGCAAATAGTCTTATTGTGAAAAAGCAGCTAGATGAGATATTCGATTTTCGATCGGAATATTTAGAAAAGCGCTTCGGCAAGATTTAATTAATCTCCAATTGTATTTTGCACTACAGGTATTAAATTAATAGTAGATAAAGGAACTACATCATATGACAAAATCAGTTGTCGACATAAACGAGTATATAATAGATCAAACCGATAAAGAGCTGCGCAAAAAACTAGTGGATTATTCTGAGAAGCCGGAGATACAGTCTCAGCTAGGAGAAGCTTTCTATATATGGAAAAATGACCCTGAATTTACAAGTGAAGATATTGACGAAGATAAGATAGATGAGCTAACATTTGAGAAATTCTTTGATTGGTTCTTGTATGACTTTAAGCTTATTGACTCAGAAGAAAGGCTGGCAGAAAGATTTTATTCAGATGAAGGTTTGGAATTGTCAGCTTCTGAGAAGATACTCATCAAAGACTGGATAAAGAGCATTTATAGCTTTTTTGAAGTTGAAGATGTGGTACCTGGCGAGGCGTGTCTAATAAAGGATATATTTTCTGGTAAGTCGCTAGAAGTTCTGGACAAGGCATCCTCAAAGCAAATAAAAAAATCGGATATTATCGCAGCAAGACCTATTAAAATTAGCAACCAGTATTATTTCTCCGGAATAGTTTCACTCTACCCTCCCCCTTTTAAAAATCTAATAACAGAGTTCTTTAATAAAGAGTTTACTGAGTATAAAAAGCTGTATGGTAATGAAAAATCAGAGTTGGATTATTTAAAGGACTGGGGATATCAGATAGGCGCTTATGTTGAGGAGACTGTTAACAACCCACATTTTGTCACCCCAGAAGGTCATGAGTTTATCATAGCAATCGCTGATTATTCTGTAGAGCAATATGAAAAATGCATAAAAAGAATAGAGAAAATTAATTCACTAAAAGAGATTAGTGATAAAACTGAAGAACTTAGAGTGTTTTCTTGGGAAAAGATCGGCACAAACAACATTACCGGCACTTTGGAGATAGAAAAGGACAAACTACGAATAGAGTGTTATTCAATTGAAATGCTCGCAGAAGCAAAGTTAAAGATTGAAGATCAATCCAAAGGATTAATTGCTCACATAAAAGATACAACTAAAGAACTCAGTACATTTATAGACAAGTCCAAGAGTGAGCCAAAAAAAGCAAAGAAATATCCGCTTGGAGTTAAGAACAAGAAAGAGCTTGATACGGAGCTTGATAATCACTATGATAAATGGGTAGACACACCTCTTGAAGTACTAGGTAGTATATCCCCCAAGCAGGCCATGAAAACCAAGGAAGGAAGAGTAAAGCTGAGTTTGGTAATAGATGAGTTGGAAACTATATTTGAACATGCCCGCAAGCGTGGCGAGCCTTACTATGACGTAGGGAAATTAAGGACGAAGCTCAAGTTAAGTAAATAGCAGTAATTACTATTCATAATTGGGTTTTTTATCGCTATATCCATAGAGAAACCAGATCACTATTATCATCAAAGCCGCAAGGGACACTTGAAGCACTATCAACGAGGCTATCTTTAAATATGCAAATTCCGGGCTCACATAACGAATGAGCCATCCTCCTGCAATATCGCCTAATGCCGATGTAAACGATGAGAAAATTAGTATCAGCTTCCAAAAATTGCTAATTTTTGTGAAGAGTATCAAGTGATTTAGAGTTACAAGAATAATAGCCATGGCGAAGAAGTGAAAGTGTGCTTCTTCAAGCATTCCAAGGTAACTCCTAGCGGGCCTAAAATCCTCCTCAGAGCCCAAATAATATTGAACTACTGAGTCGTAACTAAAGCCTACTTGAAGATATAAGAGAAGGTTTGTAATCCAAAGAAAGAAAAAAAACAGCACAGTATATGCGACTATTAATTTTAGAAGTGTATTCTTTTTTATGTCGGGTGATATGAAAAAGCGCAATGTTGTGTTCCTGCCCTAGTTTAACTGTCCCGCATCCGATGCTACTTTAAACACCGCGAGAATTCTCCTAGTCGCCTGTGAGAGCGAATTCGCAGTAATAGTAGCCCCTGTAATGTTTGGGATATCCTTTCCTGGCTTTAAACCATCTTCTAAAGTTTTCCCTACAAATAGCGCTATCCAATTTTCCCCCGCTTGATAATCAGGAGGCTCGAAAAACGCCAACACCTCAGTCTGTCTCAAGCTGCCGTCAGGGTTAATTACAAACATTACCGTCTCGGTCTTGGTCCTTAAGCTATGGGTGTCTATTATAGCATAACCTAAAGTTTTCTCCCCATTTTTAGCCTCATAAATTATATAGAGCTTAGATTCGTTCTTTGCTTGGGATAGAGATTCAATAGCTTGAGACTGATCTGAAGATAAAAAGATTTCGTTCTTTTCAATCTCCACAGCATCAGGGAAAGCTATCTTTAACGCTTCATCCCGTTTCATAAAAACCTTAGCTTCAGAAGTGGAGATGATATTTAGAGAAAAAATTATGAGTAACAATAAAGCAATATATGTCTTTTTCATCATTAACGTATCTTTTAAAATATAAAGGGCGCAGAAAACAACTTTCTACGCCCTTATTATTGAATTTATATTTAACCAGACTTAAAACACATATCCAAGTCCAAAATTGAATTGATTATCTGATTCATCTGCTTCATTAGCTAGTCTTTGGTACTCAGCTTTCATTACTACATTAGGTATTGGTTTATAGTTTAACCCAATGGTTAGATCGTTCCTGTCATTTGCGGAATTACGAATAAATCCTGAGGGTACCTTAGCCTGCGTATCATATTGTTCCCACCTCACAAAAGGCGCTAAATACTGAGCATACTGACTAGAGAAGTTGGTAAGTGTCAGAACATTGTAGGCCCCTACTACATAATAACCCCACTGCTCACTTCCTACCGAATCGTCACCTTCAAAATCGTTTAAAGCATTTATTCTTGCTGCGTCATCAAGAGTTGTATATGTAAAAAGCGCTCTACCTTCAAAGCCGCTGTACTGGAACTGCACGTCGGCCTCATACATCTGGAAGAAACCATCAAGTTTATCTCCATTAAAAGGCGATTCAGCATTATCGATTCTTTCATTCTGCCCGGTGTTCCCAAGAAACATCGAAGCTCCAATAGCAACATACGGCACCGGCTCATACTCAACCCTGCTTACCCAGGCAATATCATTGAATCTGGCACGACCACCCCTTATACGGAGCGATCTGTTATTGTTTGCTCGAAAACCCCTGGCATCAAAACTGTTCATTGCGTAGGATCTGTAATTTAATGAACCTGCAGCTCCAAGATCTACATCACCAAAAATACCAAGACCGTTTTCTCTCCAAGTAGTAGGTATTATAAATCTTTCAACAGAAGGCCTGAATACTCCAAAGAAGGTAGTTGGTTCATGCACTTCGTTTATTATGCCAAAAGGAGCAAGGAGCAGTCCTGCTCTTAGATTAAGCTCCGGCCAGAGAAGAAAATCCAAAAGAGCGAACTCTACAGATACCGAACCATCCTGCCCATCTTTATTTTCTTCTGTGGTCGCATGCTCAAACTCAATCTCTGAGTTAAATATTATTCTGTCTGTAAATTTGTAGCCGAAATAGAGCACTACTCTCTGTGTATCTACAATATTATTCTCGTCTTCCCTTACCTGACCGACTAATAATTCTCCGTAACCGCCAATGGATAACCCTTTATCTTTTAGATAAACCTTTGATGCTGCCGGCGCTGCGCCGTAGACCTGCTCATAGGTTGGATCAGAAACCACAGACGCTGATTTAATATTATCAATCTCTTCTGCAAGAATGCTTAATTTATCTTCGATCGACTGTAACTTGTCGTTTGGAACTCCTCCGGTCTTTAGCTCCTGAAGTTCTTGAGTCACGCTTTGAAGCTTCTTTTCTAATTGTTCTATCCTCTCATCCTGGGTTTCTGTCTTATCGTTGCTAAGTGTTTGAGCAACTTCTATCGTCTTAGCTTTCTGCTGTTCCTCATATTTGGCCTGCTGAGCTATTTGCTGTGACCTAATCTTGTTATATGTATCGATAGAATCTGAGAATTCTTTTTGATTTGGGCTAAGTTCTTCCGAAAACGCAGTTACTGAAAAAATAGCAAAAAAGAGTACAAAAAACGGAATAACAATCTGACGGACAAACCTTAAATCTATATCTGACACTGACCTTCTTATCATAATACTACCTCCATTAATTAATGTTGATATTTGTTTTCAAAATCAATTTACCAGGCCTATGCTCCTTGTCAAGAAAATGAAATTCATATTCATTATGCACAAATTGTTTTAGAAAAAGAGAGAGGCGGCTGGCTAAGGTTAAAAAGGCTTGAAAAAGGATGCCGCCCCTCTCTTGGGTATCATGAAATCCTATTTACTTTAGAATTTATAAGGCACATCATGCTTGATTTCTAATGTCTTTATCTTGGTAATGCTCCGATTGTGATTTAACTTCAAGCGCATCAATTATCATCTGAGTAAGGCTTAGCAAATGTTTTCTTTCCATTCTCATTGTAATATTACCTACTGTTACATGGTAGGACTCACAGTCAGCACACTGACTTACCATACCAATATTTGAGGATGAAAGAGCAAACGGTCTGTCATCTTTACATAAAAATCCCATTTCTAAACCTCCTTCTTACTTTGTTATTTCCAACAGAACTACTAATTAGAATTTCATAGCAAGCACTAATATTGCATTTCATTCTCAATATCATAATACAATATATTTTTTTTCTGTCAAGGAAAAAATTTAAATATGCACATGGAAGGTATAGGAACTGATTAGGAAACTTTAATTCACAATAAAAAGATCACGCGATTTGCACTTAGAAGGCTTAGGCTCCCACTGCTCTATCATAGCCTTAGCTTCATTAATTTGAGCATCTCTCATTTCTGAACTTATTAGATCTAGTGACTTCTGAGCGAATTTAACTTCACGTGGCGGGCCATACTCAACCGCAAGTCCAAACCATTTATATGCTGTAATAAGGTTTTTAGCTTCACCACAGCCCTTTCTGCAGTCAAGAGTAGTATAGGGGACCCTCAGATGCGAATAAACTACACCAAGGCTATTTAAAGACTGCGGCTGTGCCTGCTGAGCTGCCCTACCCCACCATTTGTACGCTGTGCTGTAATTCTTTCTCACACTGAGACCGTTAAAGTACAATAAACCCAGAGCATATTGAGCATCGCAGTCACCATTTTCTGCCATTGGTTTCCACATCTTCTTGGCAATGTCATACTGCCCCTGCTGATACCATCTGAGCCCAAGTTTATATCTATCCTTCTGCGTAAAATCGCTTACAGGATTAGGAATATCCTCAGATAATTGATCAGGAATTTCCTTTGCTTGTTGACAGGAAATACTTAGAATCAAAACTAAGCAGCCAAGTAACAATAATTTAGTGTTCCTTCTGTTAAAACTAGTCATTTTGTGCTCTCCATCCTGAACTATGCGAGTATCGCTTATTGAAACAAACAATTTAAATCTATGATATCAAATAATCATATCAAGTCAAATCTAGACTCAATAGCTCATTTTTTTTACTATAATGAATTTGACAAAGGGCTGTACAAGTGAAAGAATTTACTGGTTTAAGAATTCTAGAGGTGAATTTATGCTATTTTCCGATTATTCAAATTATAAAGATAAAAAACCAATTATATCGTTTGAGATTTTCCCCCCTAAGACAGAAAAGGGGTACGACAATTTAAAAAATGAACTTTCAGAGCTTGCAGCTCTAAACCCCGACTTCATCACCGTAACATATGGGGCTATGGGTACCACAAGGGAGAAAACGCTTGATATAGCATCCCTAATAAAAAACCATTTTGGCATTGAATCCGCTTGCCATCTAACATGCGTGGGAGCAACAAAAAAAGAGCTGGACATTATCCTTCAGCGTATTAATGACGCCGGTGTAAGAAACATAGTTGCGCTTAGGGGAGACCCTCCTGAAGGAGCGCAAACCTTCGTAAAGCCTGAAGATGGTTACTCATATGGCAATGAACTTGTCGAACATATAAGAGATTTTGAAGTGAGAACCGGCAATAAAAACCATTTTGGAATTGCTGTTGCGGGGTATCCTGAAAAGCATGTGGAAGCGAAGGAGTTAGCAATAGATCTGGCTAATTTAAAAAGAAAGGTAGATGCTGGAGCGGATGTTGTAATTACACAACTCTTTTTTAATAACGACTTTTACTTCGATTATGTAAAAAGGGTGCGCGATATTGGAGTAACCGTACCGATAATCCCCGGAATCATGCCTATACTATCGGCCAAACAAATAGGAAGAATTACATCAATGTGCGGCACAACCATTCCTTTGGAACTAAAGGAGAAGCTGGACTCAGCAATGGATGA
>JBBDIN010000120.1:0-15784 GCA_040880385.1 Thermodesulfobacteriota bacterium
AGAAAGCAGGGGCTTATGTAATAATAGGAGTAAACGAGCGAGACGGTGGAACGCTTTATAATACTATTTTATATCTAGGCAAGAATGGGGGAATCCTCGGCAAACACCGCAAACTCATGTCCATAGACAGTGAGAAATGCATATGGGGAATGGGCGGCGCTGAAGATCTGAAGGTGCTAGACACCGATTTAGGAAAGATCGGGGGATTCTTTTGTTATGAACATCACCTCACACTTGCAAGGTATGCAATGTTTACCAAGGGAGAACAAATTCACGCAGGACTATGGGCTGGACATGGGTTTGTTAAGCCGACAATGGATTTCGCAAGTAAACAGTATGCTTTCGAGGGCCAAGTTTTTGTAATAGTTTCTTCGGGCTACATAAATGAAGATATGATCCCGGATAGTTTCCCCCTAAAAAAACAAACGATATGGGATTTTCCTGGTGGTAGCGGAATTATAAGTCCAAGAGGTGAATACATTGCCGGGCCGATTTACGGCAAAGAAGACATAGTCTACGCTGATATAGATATGGATATGATAATCAGGGCCAAGGCTGTTATTGACGCAGTAGGGCATTTCTCTAGACCTGATATATTAGAACTTAATATAAAAGATTAGTACTTCTTATTCTTCCAAAATACGATCAGCTATAACTGTGCCATAGTTAGCTTGTAAGGTTATACAAAAAGTTCAGTGTGAAATTATAGTAGGAAAAATAGTTTTGTAAGAATAAAATCACCGATAATAATGAGAAGAAGAGATACGACTACTGTCTCTGTTGTCGCCCGCCCTACACCTTGGGTACCGCCCTGTGCTCTCATGCCTATATAGCAACCGGTAATAGTGACAATAATCCCAAAGAAGAATGTCTTAGCAATACCACTTATGAAATCTTCAAAGGTTACCCACTCCAACATGCTAGATAAAAACAGCTGTGGCTGAACATTCAAATCGATATTGGACATAATCATCGCACCTAATATGCCAGAGAAATCTGCAATCATAGCTAAGATTGGAAAGGATAGAATAGCAGCTAGTAGTCTGGGTGCTACTAATTTCTTCATAGGATCAGCGCCCATGGTCCTAATAGCATCGATCTGCTCAGTAACCTTCATAGATCCAATTTCAGCTGTTATACCTGCCCCTACCCTACCTCCGACAAGAAGTGAAGCTATAACAGGTCCTAATTCTCTCACAAAAGACAGCGAAACTAGGGGGCCCACCAAACCCTTTGCTCCAAAGTTTACAAAACCCCAAGCTAACTGAACTACCATTACCATGCCTATAGCCATAGCTGAGGCTATTACAATTGGTATCGATTTGAATCCGATCTCGTCTATTTGCTCAAGTACTAGTCTAAAATTAAAAGGGCGGGAAAAACTAGCTATAATCGCTTTGTATAGGAAAACGAGAATTTCTCCTGAACTCTCGATAATATTTAATATGTATAATCCTACTCTTTCGATATAGTTTCCAATCATAACTACAAGGCCTTAAACTGGGATACAAAAGTATCAAAATCTATGATCCCGAGATCAAAATTTGTAGGAGATGAGGCATACGTAAAATCATAAATACATATATCTTTTTTGAGCACTACAGTTGCGATTTTAATTGGAACGTTATTTAAACTACCTATATATATAGTTCTTAGCGCCTGCTGTCCGTCAACGGTTATTTCTTCACGCTCTAAAGCTTCCTTACCCTTAATACCGATCAGCAGAGATTCCGAGAGAGCTTTTAGACTGTAATTTTTCTTTTTCTCATTACAAGTTGAATTCACAGTCATAGTGGCATCAATAGGAGAATTAGTAAAAGCTAAGTCGCCGCCATCTATTTTATTTCTTTTCCACGTAGCAGCAAGAGCGCCTATTCGATAAGAAGTATCGTCAGTTTTGAAGACCTGCCCGTTTAAATTGCCTGAATTATCATCATCGGCTGCTGCATAATACCCAATGAACCTTGTTACAGAACAAGAGTTCAGAGCAATTATGCTAATAAATAAGAATAGAGCTACAAAGAGTTTTGTCATTTACCTATATTAAGAGTTATATCTACCGTTCTTTGATTCGATTTTTAAACTAAAACCCATGATAACCCAGAGTGGTTCTCAATAATACTTGAATCCCTTGAAAAAACCAAGCATCCTAAAGTTTAATGAAACATACAGAACAAGGATGGCAAAAGTTTGACTAAAATAGAGATATATACAAGCACTTATTGTGGCTATTGTAATGCTGCCAAAAGCTTCTTTAAAAATAAGGGAGCAGAGTTCGTGGAAATTGATCTAACTAGAGATCACGAGCTTAGGATGAAACTTGTAGAGAAACACAAGTGGCGAACAGTGCCGATTATTATAATTAACGATAACCTGGTAGGCGGATATGAGGAACTTATAGCATTAGAAAGAAAAGGTGAATTAGATCAGCTGCTTGAAATTAAGATAGAAGAGTAATACCACATTTATGTTGACTCCCTAGGTTGACTCCAATAGAACTCTAAATTAAGATAACACCCCCATGACAGTAAGAACAAGATTTGCACCAAGCCCAACAGGCTCTTTACATGTTGGCGGAGCTAGAACAGCAATATTCAATTGGCTTTTCGCCAGACATGCAGGCGGCCAGTTTATACTGCGCATCGAAGACACCGACCGTACCAGATCCACAGAAGAGTCAATTCAAGAAATTACGGATGCTATGGAGTGGCTTGGACTTGACTGGGATGAAGGCCCCTTTAGGCAATCTGACAGGCTGGACATATATCAGAAAATCGCCAATGAGCTTCTAGAGTCCGGACATGCTTACAAATGTTACGTTACTTCAGAAGAGCTTGAAGAGAAAAGAAAAGAGGCTCAGAGCAAAGGAGATGTTCTAAGATATAAAAGAGAATGGGCAAAGTTAAATGAAGGACCGGACACACCCTATGTTATCCGTCTGCAAACTCCGGACGAAGGAACGATAGAAGTACAGGACTCATTAAGAGGTACCGTAACATTTGATGCAGTAGAGGTAGACGACTTTGTAATTCTAAAAAGAGACGGTTTCCCAACTTACAATTTCGCAGTTGTAGTGGATGATGCCACTATGAATATAACCCATGTTATCAGGGGGGATGACCACTTAATAAACACTCCCAGGCAAGTCTTGATATACAATGCTCTTTCATACGACATTCCTAAAATGGCTCATGTGTCTATGATCTTAGGAGCGGATAATAAAAGACTCAGTAAACGCCACGGCGCAACTTCCGTAGTAGCTTATAAAGATAAGGGATATTTGCCTGAAGCAATTATTAATTTTCTTTCCCGTCTTGGCTGGTCTCACGGTGATCAGGAGATATTCACAAAATCCGAGTTAATAGAAAAATTCACTTTAGATAATGTAGGTAAATCCGCGGCAGTATTTAATGAAGAGAAATTAGAGTGGCTTAATAGCTGGTATATAAAAAACGAGCCGCCGGAAAAGATTGCAGGGCTAGTTTTGCCTCTGCTAAAAGAAAAGGGGCTTGATGTAGAGTTAGACGAGAAACTTGTAAAAATCGTAATAGAGCTGAGCCAGCGTGCAAAAACCTTAAACTATATTGCAGATACGATCGGTTACTTCTACGCTGAGGAAATAAAATATGATGAAAAAGCGGCCAATAAATTCTTGACCCCAGAGATACTGCCTGTTCTCCAAGATATTACAGATAGACTTTCTCAACTTTCTGACTTTAACATGGATGAAATGCATAAAATTTTTGATCAGGTAATGGAAGAAAGAGAGCTTAAGCTTGGTAAAATCGCCCAGCCTGTAAGAGTAGCCCTCACAGGTGGAACCGTAAGTCCCGGGATTTTCGAGGTGATGGATATTTTAGGAAAAGACGAGGTCTTAAAAAGGCTTAATGCAGCTATATCCGTAATCCCTGATGCGGAGGTCTCCAACGAGACCTGACAATCTCATGTTTTAATAACAAATTACGAGTAGTCAAAAAATCCTTTGCCTGTTTTCCGCCCTAACCACCCTGCGCGGACCATCTGTCTGAGAAGTGGGGCCGCTCTGAATTTAGAATCCTGAAACTCTCTATAGAAAGTATCCATTACGTCTAGAGTAACGTCGAGACCAATTAAATCTACTAACGCCAAAGGACCGATTGGCTGGTTAGTGCCAAGCTTCATTGCTTTATCAATATCCTCAGGTGTGCCGACTCCATCTTGATAAGCAAAAACCGCTTCATTTAGCATTGGTATAAGAATCCTGTTCACTATAAAACCTGGGCTGTCTTTTGTCATGACCGGCTCTTTGCCAAGAGCTAGAGCAAAATCATATGCAAACTGCACTGTTTCGTCCGATGTCGCAAGTGTCTTTATTATTTCTACCAGTTTCATTACGGGGGCGGGATTAAAGAAATGCATTCCCACAACTTTATCAGCCTTACTTGTGCTTACTGCAATCTCCACAATTGGAAGAGAGGACGTATTAGTGGCAAGAACGACATCTTCCCGAGTTACATTGTCCAATTTATTATAAATTTCTTTCTTAATGGCCATATCCTCAAAAACAGCTTCTATTACTAAATCTACGTCGCCTAAATCTTCAAATTTTGTTGTGGTTGTAATCCGGCTTAGTGATAATTCATAATCTTCTTGGCTAATAGTTTCTTTTTTAAGAAGTCTGCCGAGACTCTTCTCTATAATTTTCATACCTCTATCAAGTGCTGCGTCAGATACGTCTACCAATAAAACCTCTCTATCATTAGAAGCAACAACCTGTGCAATCCCCGAACCCATTGTTCCCGCACCGACAACCGCTACTTTCTTTATATCTTCAACCTTTTTAGACATATCAGACTCCTTGGGTGAACCATGCTACAAAGCTGATCTAGTATACCAACATGTATGTTTATACTATATAAGAAAGATAATATTTGAAACCCCTTGTTTCCCAAATTACACTAACCTCATGAAAGTAATAGGACTTACAGGGAATATCGCTTGTGGAAAGAGTCTAGTGGCATCGATGCTAGAGGACCTTGGAGCTAAAGTCATTGATTTCGACAATATAGCCAAAAAGATTGTCGAACCCAGTGAACCGGCCTGGAAAAAAATAGTTGATACCTTTGGGCGGGATGTACTAAATCCGGATGATACTATAAACAGAAAGGCTCTTGGGGATGTAATATTCAATGACAATCAAAAAAGAAATATATTAAATGATATAACCCACCCAAAAATCATGGCAAGTGCTAGAGAATCCGTTGAGAAATATAGAAAGGAAAATGTTGAAGTAGTTATAATTGAGGCCGCGCTCATTGTAGAAAAAGGCGGGCTTAAAGATTTAATAGAGAAACTAATTGTAGTAATTTCAGATGAGAACTCTCAAGTAGAAAGACTCACCAATAGAAACGGGTTTTCAAGAGAGGAAGCTATTTCTAGAATAAATTCTCAAATGCCTGCAATAGAAAAGGCTCAGCATGCGGATTATATTATTGATAACTCCGGAACCCAAGAAGAGACTCAGAATCAGGTTAACGATCTCTGGGTCGAGCTGTTACAACTTTAAAGAAAGTTAAATCTCAACTAACTGCAACAAGTCTAAAGAATCTATAAATTACTCACCCTACTGATATTATTATCTAATTCATATCTTCAAACTTGCCAATCAAAGTTTTTCAGAGTAGATTTTTGGACGCTTAACAACCTTCAAAGGAGCAGAGAATGAAGGAAAAAATAGAAATACTTGAACAAAAAGAAAAAGAAGCCGAATCAGGGGGCGGGGAATCCCGCATAAAGAAACAACATGATAGCGGCAAACTTACAGCCAGAGAAAGAATAGACCTACTACTTGATAAAAACACCTTCGTAGAGTTGGATAAATTTGTCGTACATAGATGTAATGACTTTGGCATGGGAGATAAAAAATTCCTTGGTGACGGCGTTGTAACTGGGTACGGGAAAGTTGAAGGGCGGCAAGTTTTTGTTTTCGCCCAGGACTTCACAGTGTTCGGTGGCTCACTTGGAATGGAGCATGGGAGAAAGATCTGCAAAATCATGGATCTTGCCATGCGGGTTGGAGCACCGGTAATCGGGCTTAGCGACTCAGGCGGAGCAAGGATTCAGGAGGGTGTTGAAAGCCTTGCTGGTTATGCTGAGATTTTTTCCAGAAACGTATTAGCATCAGGTGTAGTACCTCAAATTTCATCTATAATGGGCCCGTGTGCAGGAGGAGCAGTTTACTCCCCTGCAATTACCGACTTCACTATAATGGTTAAAAACACAAGCTATATGTTCATAACCGGACCTGACGTAATAAAAGCTGTGACACACGAAGAGGTCAACTCTGAGGATTTAGGCGGCGCAATAGTTCATAATTCAAGAAGCGGTGTCGCTCACTTTGCAGCTGAAGACGATAAAGAATCTATACTATTAATAAAAGAGCTATTAAGCTTCCTACCTTCTAATAACATGGAAGACCCTCCTAGGGTTAAAACAGAAGATCCTTCAGATAGACGTGACTTGGGACTCAGGTCTATGGTTCCTGAAAATCCGAATAAACCCTACGACATGAAAGATGTTGTAACAGCTGTAGTTGATGAAGGCTATTTTTTTGAAATACAAGAACATTATGCGCAAAATATGATTATCGGGTTTGCCAGATTGGCAGGCCGTGTCATCGGCATAGTAGGGAACCAGCCAAACATGCTTGCGGGCTGTCTTGATATCGATGCATCTATTAAAGGCGCCAGGTTCGTAAGATTTTGTGACTGTTTTAATATTCCAATTCTGACATTTGAAGATGTGCCTGGATTCCTGCCCGGAACCTCACAAGAGTGGGGAGGAATTATTAAGCACGGCGCTAAGTTGCTATACGCCTATTGTGAAGCTACCGTTCCTAGAGTTACCGTTATTACCAGAAAAGCCTATGGCGGAGCCTACGATGTTATGTCCTCAAGACATATTCGAGGTGATATGACGTTGGCTTATCCAACTGCAGAGATTGCGGTTATGGGCTCAGACGGTGCTGTAAACATTATTTCCAGAGGCCAAATTGCTCAAGCTGATGATCCGGAGACCGAGAGGGCAAAGCTCATAGAAGAGTACAAAGAAAATTTTGCTAATCCTTATAAAGCGGCAGAGCTCGGTTTTGTTGACGAAGTTATCAAACCCGAAGATACAAGACCAAGGGTAATTGCAGCATTTGAAATGCTTGATGGGAAAAGACAAACTCTTCCTCCTAAAAAGCACGGGAACATTCCACTTTAACAATAAAGGAAATACTGAATGTTTAATAAAATATTAATAGCAAATAGAGGGGAGATAGCAGTAAGAATCATCAGAGCCTGCAAGGAGTTAGGCGTTACTACCGTTGCAGTTTATTCAGACGCTGACCGGCGTTCTCTTCATGTAACCCTTGCGGATGAGGCATATCACATCGGAGGCTCTGCTCCTACTGAAAGTTATCTTGTCATAGACAAAATAATTGATGTTGCTAAGAAATCAGGCGCCCAAGCCATCCATCCCGGTTTTGGCTTCCTATCAGAAAATGAAGAATTTGCCAAAAGATGTGAAAAAGAAAAGATAGTCTTTATTGGTCCTTCTGCCGAAGCCATTCGATTAATGGGCGATAAAATTACTGCCAGAAAAATTGCTCAAAAAGAAAAAGTCCCTCTAGTTCCAGGATCAGACGGTGCTGTGACTGATGTTGAAGCATCAGCAATTGCTGAGAAAATCGGCTACCCTGTAATGATCAAAGCCTCTGCCGGTGGTGGTGGTAAGGGGATGAGGCTCGTAAGAGATAAAAACGATTTTGAAAGCTCGCTAAGAATGGCCAGAAGTGAGGCCCGCTCTTCATTTGGAGATGATTCAGTATTTGTGGAGCAATTTGTTGAACAGCCAAGACATGTTGAAATTCAAATAATAGCAGATAGACATGGAAACACACTTCATTTATTTGAGCGTGAGTGCTCAATACAAAGAAGACATCAAAAGGTAATTGAAGAAGCTCCTTCCTCAGCGATTAGTGAGAAAACTAGAAAGAAGATGGGTGAAGTTGCTGTAAGGATTGCAAAAGCAGTTAAATACAGCGGCGCTGGAACTGTAGAGTTTATTATGGACCAGAAAGAGAATTTCTATTTTCTGGAGATGAACACCCGTGTACAGGTTGAGCATCCGGTAACAGAAATGATTACCGGTTTTGACATAGTAAAATGGATGGTGCGCATTGCTAATGGAGAGAAGCTGCCTTTTAAGCAAAAAGATTTGAGTATAAATGGTTGGGCTGTTGAATGCAGGGTATATGCTGAGGACCCGGAGACTAACTTTATGCCTTCACCCGGTCATCTAAAGTATGTTAAAGCTCCAAGTGGTCCCGGAATAAGAGATGACTCATCGATATACAGCGGATATGAAGTTACCTCTTATTATGACCCAATGTTATCAAAACTAGTGGTATGGGCTGAATCCAGAGAAGCCGCAATTGACAAAATGGCGTCTGCTCTGAGAGAATATATTGTTCTTGGTGTAAAAACAAACATAGGATTTCTTATACGCGTAATGAATAATGAAGAATTCAGACAAGGGAAATTCGATACTGGATTTATAGAACGGCACCCTGAGCTATTGATACCAGGAAAAGTTGATATTGAACCTGCTTTAATCGCAGCAGCATTGGCTGTTGAAGATGGAGAAGAAGCTATAGAGTCAGATAAAGGTCCTCAATCAAACTGGAAGCTCCTTGGAAGAAAAGCCGGCCTTTCCGGGGGTTCACTCATATGACATATACATTTAAAATCAAAGACCAGGTTTTCTCAGTGGAGATTGAGAAAGAGAAGGATCAAACAGTAGTTAAGATTAACGAAAAGGATATACCGGTCGAATTTGAAAAAATCGATGACAATCTCTACTCCATAATACTAGGGGGTAAATCACTTACAATCGGAGTTTTAAAAGACGGTAAAAATCTCCAGGTTTTCATGGATGGAGACTTATTTGAGATTCAGGCAATATCTGAGAGAGACCAAAGGAAATCTTCTCAGGTACTTTCAGGTGTACAGGAAATAAAATCACCAATGCCTAGCCGTGTTGTTAAAATACTCAAAGATGAAGGAGATGAAGTCGCTGCTGATGAAGGGGTTGTAGTTGTTGAAGCTATGAAAATGGAAAGTGAGCTTAAATCTCCAATTGATGGAAAAGTAACGGATGTAGCGGTAAACGAAGGGGATGCTGTCGAAGCCGGAACTACCCTTTTAATTGTATCTTCTGAATAAAATTAATCTTAATGTTTGTAGCAATTCCCAGAGAAACTCACACCCAGACTAGAAATCTTTGTCAATTATAGAGACCTTATCAACTAGGGCTCCGAACTCCTCTATCGTAAGAGTTTCGGCTCTCCTTTTTTTATCTATCCCGGCTAGCTCAAGACACTCTGCTGCAGACTCTTTAGACAAAATAGATTGGAGTGAATTTCCTATCATTTTTCTCCTTGAAGAAAACGCTGCTCTAATAACTTTTTCATAAAGTTTTTCATCCGATACTTTGGTCCGTGGCGTTTTAAGGGGGATCAATTTTAAGACTATTGAATCAACTTTGGGTTTGGGCCAAAATGATTCAGGTGATACACGAAATTCTGAAGTAATATCCATAAAAGTTTGTAGCAGAACAGAGATGGATCCGTATGTTTTCCCTCCAGGGCCTGCACTTATCCTCTCTCCAACCTCAAGCTGAAGCATTAATACCATGGTTGAGAAATATTGACGAGCCTCAAGGAGCTTAAACAAAAGTGGAGAGGACACACTGTAGGGAAGATTTGCAATTACTTTTAACTCCTTTCCATTATAAAAACTGCTGTAATCTACTTTGAGTGCATCTTGATTAATCAGTTCTACGTTCATTTGGTCATGAAAGAATTCGCTTAAATAATCTGCAAGTTTCCGATCCTTTTCAATAGCAACAACTCTTTTAGCTTTATCAGCCAAAGCAAAGGTTAACGCACCTAACCCAGGCCCTATCTCTAGTACTTCATCCTCAGATGAAAGCTCTGATACATCAATGATTCGATCAATTACTCTCATATCTCTAATAAAATTCTGGCCAAGTTGTTTATTTGGATACGAATTTACATTAGAAAAAAACTCTTTTGGATTAACTGTCTTTTTCATAATATTTAACCGATACGATCAAATTGAAAGAATATCCTAGTCTAGGGAAGTTGGTGCAGATTAATGGCGCTGCTTATGGATTAATTTAAAGATTCTACGTCCCGAGTTCTTCAACAGATATATCTTGATAATGGACTACTTTGTCTTTGCCTTGGCCTTTAGACTCATACAAGGCCATATCGGCTTTCTCCATCAATGTTTCGTTATCAGGCGCGTTTTCGGGGTAAGTAGCTATTCCAATACTCAATGTGATATTAAACTCTTCCCCTTTAAACCTAAAAGGCATATTCTTAATACTATTCTTTATTTTTTGAGCAATAATCAAAGAGCCTCTTTTATTTGTATTAGGAAGAATAACGGCGAACTCATCCCCTCCGTACCTTGCTGATACATCAATTTTTCTGAGCGACTCTATCAATACTTTTCCTACGAATGATAAAACACTGTCCCCCGCTTGATGCCCATAAGTATCATTAACATATTTTAAATCATCCACATCAATTAGGACTAGAGATGCTTTTTCATCATATCTATCGGAATGTGCCACTGTGTAAGAAAGCATTTCCTGAAAATGCCTGTAGTTATAGAGCCCTGTAAGACCGTCCCTTACTGCAAGCTCTTTTACGCTTTGATAATCTAAATTGGTTTTAATAAATTTAGCGGATTCACTACAAATAATCTTAGCAATACCGATTTCACTTTCATTAAAAGGAAACTTCTCCTTACGCGCTATTACTACTGATCCCAAGACAGCTGCCTCTTTATCTTGTTCCTGAGGGATCTTCTCAATTATCGGATAGATTAAAACTGATTTAATGTTTTTGACGCCCAAAGCAAAATCGATCTCTTTTCCAAAGATGCTCCTATATTTAGTTCTGGTCGAAAGATCATCTGCGTTAAAGTAGTTTTTGCCTTCATGTACAAGCCAGCTCAGTGTATCTGTATAGGGAATTTCGCTACCTTCCAGATGATTCTTATCTTTCTCACTAATCCTCTTTAAAACATTCACGCCATCTTCCTCATTAAATAAAGAGATTCCGACAAAGTCTGCCTCTAAAACCCTTCCCAATGTATCCACAATATGATCCATCACATCATCTACACTATTTGTGGAATTGAGTTTTTGGGTGAATTCATAAAAAGAATTAAGCTCCTGAGTACTTAACTTTGCTTGCTCAGAAAGCTGGAACCTGTCTATAATCTCTGAAATTCTATCTGAAATAAGAGAAACTATAAGCTTCTCTTTCTCCCCAAATATATTTTTATCCATACTATCTATAATTAAGATTCCAACAACTTCTCTTTTACTTTCAGGAGTACCTTTCTCGGCTTTCATCAGCAAAGGAGTAGCTAGAAGGGATCTGACAGGAATATCTTTTGTATAATAAATAAGGTTCTGTCTAACATTCTTAATACTTGTTATTAAAACCGGCGTTTTTGTTTTTAAGACCCAGCCAAGATACCCGCTTCTAAAGCTGACACGCTGCCCTTGGTCAATGTAATTTCCACTATTAGAGATATAGTCAGCTATTGCAAAGAGCCCGTCGTCCATCTTCATATAAAACAATATACTGTGGCTTTGAATAAGGTTGCTAAGTATTTCAATTGCTTTATTTATATCCGCCCTTAATTCTTTTACATTTTTCGATTCGTCCTGGTCATCCTCCGAATTCCCAGACATTAGATTATGAATCGGGAGTTTTTTAACGCTCCCCTTTTTGAGTATATTTGACCTTAATGCCAGCTTGTTCCCTTTAAGCAAAAACCCTAAAATTGCTGTTGAGAAAAGAAGTATTACTACTTGGTAAGGGAGTGAGGGGCTTTGAAATTGAGTTATCTGAAGAACGGAGACTATAACAAAAGAAAGTCCCGCTGCAGGCCAGCCAAAAAGAAGAACTACTACTGGCAGAAGTACATAGGAGAATGGAAACAGGTTATTTCCGGAAATTTCAAGAATTATTTCAAATACTAGGGTAAATAAGACTGAAAATTCTAGCTGATTTATTAAAGATAAGTTTTGTACAGATGAATGGATATAACTTAGAGACTTGTAAACAACAGAGGAAATCAATAGCAATACTGCCAGGATAGAGTAAAAATTAAAGCTTTGAAAACTATTCTTATAAATTAGGGCAACAATCAAAATAGAAAGCACAACTATGAAAACTTTGCCCAAGGCATAGTTAGAGAATTTTATTTTACTCTTGAAATCTATAGACTTTTTCACCTTTTTTGATCATCCCCAATTCTTGTCTTATAATTTTTTCCATATATGCATCATCCGTCTGAATCAAATCTATCTTTTTCACCAGCTCGTTATTTGCCTTCTCTAATTTTAGGGATTCTACAATTACTTTTTCGTTCTCTTGGTTAAGGGCATAGACTTGTGTCATTTCTCTGGCAAAAAGGTAAACCATGAGAGAAACTACTGCGATAACTAGAACAACTCTGATTATGGCCTTTTCCATTTTATAATATTGCCGAATCACCCGTAATGAAGGGATTTGATCTTCTTTCTATGCCAATAGTTGTAAACGGTCCATGCCCTGGGTAAACGTTGTAAGAATCAGGAAGTGGCATAAGCTTTGACTTTATCGAACCTACAAGCTCCCTCATGGAGGTCCCGCCTGTGAGATCAACTCTGCCAACACTGCCTGCAAATAGAGTGTCTCCAGAAAACACATGGTCGTCTATTACAAAACATACGCTACCCCAACTATGCCCTGGAGTATGCAAAACCTTGGCCTTAAGATTGCCGATTTCAATCTCGTCACCTTCTTCTATATACACATCTATCTTTGGTACTCGGACGTTTCCGAATTGGGGGAATCTAGCTGCGGCCTCGGGTAAGGCTTGAAGAACAGGCTCGTCCTCAGGGTGCAAATAAAATGGGACCCCTAGCTCTTCTTTCGCTTGCTGCACACCGGCTACGTGATCAATATGAGTATGAGTGTTTACTATTTTTGTAATCTTCAACCCTGAATTACTAACTTCAGATAAAATTTCATCCATCTGCTCACCCGGATCGATTAGTATTCCTTCATTGGTTTCTTCATCCCCCAGGATGTAGCAGTTAGTTAGAAAAATACCTCCTGGTATGCACTTTATTATCATAACTTTTTGTAAACTCCCCTGTTCTTAATTGATAGCAAATTTTTCAAACTCTGTAACGTAAGGCAGCCAATTTATCTGAACTCTATCTACAATAGAATGATCAGGTCCTATATGACACCAATCTGCAAGTTTTTGAAGCTCTGCCATATGACCTTCGGCAACAACTTCTACAGTTCCGTCTTCTCTGTTCCTCACAAATCCCCTCAGTCCTAGCTCCCGAGCTTTTTCTTTAGTAGATGCTCTAAAAAAAACTCCCTGAACCTTGCCTTGGATTATAAGATGTAATCTTTTTTTATCCATCCTATAAGCTCAGATTACCAAAATGCACAATTTCTGTCAATAAGAGCTCAGACTTTTTATTGTCGGATTTCCGTGACTTAGAGTGCAATTGTTAAGAACATCTTTAATAATAAGGCCTTACAAAGTGAACTTGATACTGTGCGAAATAGCGTTATATAAAACTACGAAATCCCAGAATTTTGTTTCTAAGAAGTTTTGTAAAAGTGCAAATGTTTGACAGTCAAAATACGAAGATGTATTTTGTTTAGTTATGAGTGAATATAAAGCTTGGTTTAGCTGTATCAACGAAGAGTGTGGTGAGACTTATCCTCTAGATGAAATAATCTACAGATGTAAGAAATGCAATAATCTCCTAGAAGTAACACACGATCTCAAAAAATTAAAAGAAACTTCCGCTCAAGAGTGGAAAGCAATATTTGATGACCGTTACCGCAAACAGTCCTGGCCCTACGGAAGCTCTGTGTGGGGCAAAAAAGAATGGGTCTGCCCATATGTAGAGGATGAAAATATAGTCTCGATGTATGAAGGCGCGACTAATCTCTTCTGGGCCGAAAGGTTTGGTAAACAGATCGGCATGAAAGAACTGTGGTTAAAAATGTGCGGTAACAGCCACACCGGTTCTTTTAAAGATTTGGGTATGACTGTACTTGTATCAGTTGTAAAACAGATGATCTCAGAAGGCAAAGATGTACCTGCAGTAGCTTGCGCCTCAACCGGAGACACCTCTGCGGCGCTTGCCGCCTATTGCGCCAGTGCGGGTATTCCTGCAATAGTTTTTCTACCGAAAGATAAAGTTTCTATTGCTCAGCTTGTACAGCCAATTTCTAACGGCGCATTAGTTCTATCGTTAGATACCGATTTTGATGGCTGCATGGAAATGGTACAAAAGATATGTACTCAAAATAATATTTATCTCGCTAATTCTATGAACTCACTCAGGATAGAAGGGCAAAAAACTATAAGCATTGAACTATGCCAACAATTCGATTGGGAAGTCCCTGACTGGATTATTATTCCGGGAGGCAACTTAGGAAACATATCGGCCTTGGGAAAAGGATTCTTAATGATGAAAGAGCTTGGCTTGATCAAAAAATTGCCAAGATTAGTATGTGCTCAGGCAGAGCATGCTAACCCTCTTTATTTGAGTTATCTGAAAAATTTTGAAGAGTTTCATCCTGTAAAGGCTAAGACAACGCTTGCTAACGCTATTCAAATTGGCAACCCTGTGAGTGTGAATAAAGCAATTAAGATTTTGAAAGAGTTTGACGGAATAGTTGAGCAGGCAAGTGAGGAGGAGTTATCTAATGCCGCAGCGCAAGTTGATAAAACAGGCACGTTTAACTGCCCTCACACAGGTGTTGCTCTTGCCGCTTTCCTAAAATTAAAAGAGAAGAAAACATTTAAACCCAGTGACAGGATTGTTATAATTTCTACAGCGCACGGGCTCAAATTTGTTGAATTTAAAATTGGCTATCATAAAAATGAACTTGAAGGCTTTTATTCAAAATACGCAAACGCCCCAATAGAACTGCCAGCCGATTATGACGCTGTACAAGACGCAATATTTTCCAAGATTGGCGGGTAGTAAGCTTACCTCTCTGTAAAGCTTATAGATATGAAAAAGAATTTAAAGGGTCTCTACATAATTACTGATAAAAAACTAATTAACCGGGACAGGTTTGTAGAGACGGTTGAGAAGTCGATTAAAGGTGGGGCGCGCATAGTTCAGTTGAGAGAAAAAGGCACTCCGGAAAATGAAATAATAAGCTTAGGGCGTGAGATTCTAAAAGTAACAAAAAGTTACCGCATACCGCTAATAATCAATGACTCCCCGGAGCTTGCGCAGGAGATAGGAGCAGACGGGGTTCATCTGGGCGGAGAGGACACTTCTATAACAAATGCTAGGGTGATACTAGGCGATATGGCGATAATCGGAGTCTCTTGTTATAACCAGATAGAGCGGGGTCTAAAAGCGATGGAAAACGGCGCAGATTATGTGGCGTTTGGAACACCATACTACACTCCTACAAAACCGGAGAGAGAGCCTACTACGATCGAGACTCTTAGAGAAGCCGTTAATTTAATAAAGAGTATTCCGATTTTTGCGATTGGTGGAATTACAAAAGATAACGCAATGCCTATTTTGGAAACTGGAGTAGAGGGAATTGCAGTAATTACAAGCGTATTCGGATCCCCTGATCCAGAAACTGCTGGCCGAGAGTTAGCTGCTT
>JBBDIN010000121.1:0-15750 GCA_040880385.1 Thermodesulfobacteriota bacterium
AATAGAATTAAACTCTGCATATCAATTCTTTAGAATTACTTAGCCCCACCTAGGTTAAAAGTTCATCCAGAGCCTCAAAAAGCTTAAGTATTTCATCCTCAGTGTTATAGAAATGTGGGGCGACTCTTAATCCACCACCTCTATAGTTTACAACTATATTTTTTTCGAACAGTTTTTCCGCTATCTCCTTCGGATCGAAATTGCCGCCAAAGGATATAATCCCCCCTCTTTCGTTTGGGTTTTTAGGAGTTTTTAGGACAAATCCCCTTTTTTCAGCTTCTTTGATAATAAGATCACCTAGCTCGTGTAGGCGTTTTTCAATTTTCTCTACCCCAACTTCAAGCAAAAGATCTACAGCCGCGCCCAAACCATATATTCCTAGAGTATTAAATGAGCCTTCCTCAAATCTGAGTGCGTTGTCTTTCAATTCAAAATCGAAGCTTTCAAAATTATGATCGTTTTTAACACTCTTCCAACCCAACAAATTAGGCATTATTTTAGATACCCGTTCCTTCTTGCAGTAAAATATCCCAATTCCCTCAGGGGCAAGGAGCCATTTATGTCCATCGGCTGAAAGAAAATCAGCGCCGCACTCTTTTACATCGATAGAGACAGCTCCTAAGCTCTGAATAGCATCCACAAAAAACAAAATCCCGTTATTCTGACATAGCTTGCCCAATCTATTAAGATCAATCATGAATCCGTTTACAGACTGCACAGAGCTCATGGTGATAAGCCTAGTCCGTGAGTCTATTAAACTTTCTATGTCTTCAAACAAGATCCTCTCATTTTTAAGGGGGATAAACCTTACTTCCACTCCTCGGTCTTTTAAGTTGAGCCAGGGATAGATATTTGAAGAAAACTCCTTCTCAAAAACAATCACATTATCCCCTTGTTTCCAGTCGAGACCTGAAGCAACAATAGAAATTCCATGTGATGTATTCTTCACAAAGGCTATCTCATCAGCATCTGCGCCAACTAACTCTGCACAGGAAGCCCGAATTTCTTCAATCCTTTTACCCCAGGAACTGTAATCAAACCCTGTTTCACCTGAGGCACCAGACAAGAAATTTGTGATCGCTTTTTTGACTCTAAGAGATATAGGAGAAACACCTGCATGATCAAGGTATATAAAATTATTGATAATAGGGAATTCTTCTCTGAAGTTGTCCATTGATTACTTGTCCTTTTGAAAATCGAGGTCTTAACAAACTAACATATAACATTATCGCAAACAGCCCTTGCTATCAAATATTCCAAGCGCGGAAAACCATTTGACAAATCAGAAAATAAGTGTCATATTAAACTCTCGAAGTAGATTTTCTAGGAGGAATTTATTTAATGCAGGGTACAGTAAAGTGGTTCAACAGTTCTAAAGGATACGGATTTATCGAGTCAGACGAGATAGATAAAGACGTATTTGTTCATTACAGTGTTATCGAAGGCGACGGTTATAAGAGCCTAGCAGAAGGTGAAGCTGTAGAGTTTGAAATAACAGACGGACCAAAAGGGCCTCAAGCAACAAGAGTTGTAAAAGCAGGCTCTGAGTAGACTTCTTTTTTAAGGCTTTTTTGTGAATTAGAAGATTCCGCTTGGTATTTTAATACCCCTTTAAGTTCTTCAAGCTATATATTCTGAATAGCATAGTTTTGTTGTATTTGCTTGACAGTAATCTATAAACCCCTCAATATTTTAATGTTGTGTTCAAAAGTCGAGAATTCATAAGGAAAGCTGTTGTTGTGAGCTTAGGAATCTTCATTCTTCCGCTGTTGGGTATCTATGAGGGTTCACAGTTTCAATTTGCACAAGTTACTTACAATGGCAACTCAGACCCGAGACCAAGGGCATATAAAAGACTCATGAGCTCCCTTGAGCTAAGAACAAGTGTACAGGTCTCTTATAATAGAAAAAACCTATCGCTAGCAGACCCTGATCTATTTAACTATCCCTTTCTTTATTTAGCGGGAGATAGCAGTTTTGAATCTTTTACCCCACAAGAGAGGAGAAAGGTCAGAAAATACCTAAAACTTGGTGGAACTTTAATAATTGACGATGTCTCAGGGAAAGAAAATTCAAGCTTTGATACCCAGATAAGAGAAGAGTTAGTAAATATACTTCCTGAAATTCCGCTTACACCAATAGGACATGATCATGTGGTTTACAAATCATTCTATCTCCTAAATTCACCAAGTGGCAGAAAGGTAATACAACCTTATCTTGAAGGAATCACATTTGGGGATGAAGACAGGACAGCAGTATTTTACTCTAGAAATGATTTAGGCGGAGCATGGTCTGAAGATGAATTTGGAAAGTGGGAATTTGAAGTTATCCCTGGTGGCGAGGCCCAAAGAGAAAGGGCAATAAGGTTAGGAATAAATATGATAATGTATGCACTCACAGGAAATTACAAGAAAGATCAAGTACACACACCATTTATCAAGAGAAGGCAGATGAACTTTTAGTTTATTATTTAGTGCTCATCAATTACCATGAACGCAATATCTGACTGCCCCCTATGCAATAGCCTACTTCCAGAAAAACCAAGCAAACATCACCTCATACCTAAGACTTTTAAAGGCAAGAAAATAGTGCTGCTACATAGAATCTGCCACAGACAAATTCATGCCAATTTCACAGAAAGAGAGTTATTAAATTACTACCACACTATAGACCGCTTACTTGAGAATGAAAATATTCAAAATTTTGTTAGATGGGTTAAGAATAAACCTCCCAATTTTCATGTCAGAACAAGGAATACGGCCAGTAAGAGAGTGAAAAGTTAAAGTCAAAATATTTTTAACTTACCTCTCAAAGTTCACCTGTCTAAAAATCACTGTGATTTTTTAATCCGGTTGTTTATTCATTTTTATCACCGCAAAAGTGGCCCCTTGGGAATCCTTTAAAAATGCCATTCTGCCAACGTCAGGTAAATCTTTTGCAGGGATTACGATTTCTCCCCCTAATGATATTGTCTCATCCACAATAGCATCACAATCATTAACAGCAAAATATACAAACCACACTGGCGGCACACACCATTCTTCCTGTATAGGCAACATGCCTGCTACGGGTCTATCTCCATTCATAAACATAGTATAATTTATGCCATTAAAATCCATTTCTTGTGCCTGCCAGCCAAATAAATCGGTATAAAATTCTTTAGCCTTTTTGGTATCATTAGTCGCAAGCTCATTCCAAACAAGCGCTCCATGTTCATTTACTACTTTTGCTCCAATATGTTGCATTGGTTTCCATAATGAAATCATAGCTCCTGTCGGATCAATTATTGCAGCCATTGTACCGGCATCAAATACATCCATAGGCTGGACAACTATAGTCGCCCCTAATGATTCCGCTTTTTCTACAACTTCTTCTATATTAGAAACCGACACGTAACTCGCCCAATGCGGCGGGACCCCCTGCTCTGTTTGCTCAGGCCACATTTGATAAAGCGCTGCCGCTTCTTTCCCTCTTATGAGAGCCATAGAATAGACATTGTCATTGCCAATGGGCATATCGTTAATTTCCCAACCAAATAGTTTTGAATAAAACTCCTTGGCCTTATTGGAATCTGAAGCTACTAGTTCGGGCCAGCAAAAGGTGCCTGGTTTATATTCTGTCATTTCACTCATAATACTTACCTCCATATTGGGTTATAGATTGCTTTATTCGTCTAACGATCATTACCCATAATATCACAAAATAGTTAAGATATGATGAAACAAATATGCTCTTAGAATTCTGAAAGAAAGGACTGAGGATGATTTTTTCAATCACCCTCAGTAAGCCAAGAAGGACCCAAGGTTTGGGTTTGTCACGGATTGGATAAGAGGTGGCATTACTAGTACAACACTTTTGGGTTAAGGGAGTATTCAGGAATAGTTAATAGCGTGTTAATGTTTGAATTCAAGTAAAGAGAGTTCTCGGTTATCAAAATGAGATTATAGGAGATTCAAATGGGCGAAAGATGGTTTCTCATGATACTGTTGGCAATTGTATGCTTTTCTTTTGGAAGTTTCTTCGGCAAATTGGCCTCATTAAAAGACATTCCATTCAGAGTCTACTTTTTTGAGGCAGTGGGTACTCTAACAGTCTTCACTACTTTTGTTATTTATAACAGAAACACAATTTTTACTAATTTCGCTATTAATTTCCCCGCCCTTTTAATGGGGCTATGTTGGGGAATCGGCACAGTTCTATTCGTCATTGCTCTCAAGTATGCAAAACTCTCAATAGTTGCCCCATTATCTGCAGCTTATCCAGCTCTCACGGTTATCTTGGCATTAATATTCTTAGGGGAAAAGCTGGATATTAGAGAAATGGCAGGCATTGGACTGGCTATTGCATCAGTTGTATTATTGGCTAAATAAGGGCTGTTGGAGCTAGATATGTTTCAAATTACTTGGGTGATTAGAATGCAGCCTATATAATATCGGGCTTATTTGTAACTATTCCGCTCACTCCCTTTTCTTTGAGCACCTGGGCTTTCGAGGTTTCATCCACAGTCCAGGTAAAAGTGTGCAAACCGTTCTGTCTCGCTCGTTCAATTAAACCTTTTGTGATAAACCAACGAAACGGTGCAACAACATCGGCGCCGCAATTTTTGGCAAGCCTGATAGGGTCTAAAGATGCAAATAATATCAAGCCCGTCTTCAGTTTTGGCTCTAGCTCCTTTATCATTTTTAGTCTATTCGCCTTAAACGACACTATAAACACTTCATCTATCAATTTATTTTTACGTATCAAATCAACAACTTTATCCTCAGCCCCGTTCTCTTTTAATTCTATAACGAATTTTGCTCGACCTCTGCCGAGTTCTACAACTTCATTAAGGGTCGGGATTCGCTCTCCTTTCCCGGCATTAAGTTCTTTTAATTCAGCTAGCGTTTTTAAAGAGACCGGCCCTGTGCTGTCTGTTGTTCTGTCTACAGTACCGTCATGCATTACTACAAGGTGACCATCGATAGATTGTCTTACATCAAGCTCTATCATATCAGCCTTCATCTCTATTGCCCGCTCAAAAGACCTGAGCGTATTCTCAGGTTCGTATGCGCTAGCTCCGCGGTGAGCTATCTTTATAAACATGTTTTCTAGTTCTTTCATCTTCAAAGTAATATACTCTAAGAATATTGAGATGTGGTAGAAATATTAAAGAGAGTTCTGCTTGTTAATTAAGGATTATCTGCAATAACCAGATTTGCGACTTCCTAGCGGAAGAGATCATCCTCAGGATTTCTTATTAGTTCTTTCGCCCCTTTTCCAACCTTATCGTATTCATACCCCCGTACAATAATCACCGGAACAGAATCAGCCTTTTCCATCAGAAGCCCTGCTGCTGAAGCAATCTCGTCAGCTACTGCCATAACCGTGGCATTTAACTCGAACCCCTTTGAATCTGTTTTCCCTCTATAATCTTTAAGCGCCCTTATTCCTGAACATCCAATAGCTATGTCTACCAATCCATCGCGCCAGGGCCTACCTACCGTATCAGTAATAATTATAGCAACATCAAATCCCAACTTGTCTTTGAAACCAGATGCCAATTTATCAGCTGATTTGTCTGAATCAATGGGCAAGAGGGTTACCATATCACCCCCCGATACGTTTGAAGCATCGACTCCAGCGTTTGCCGATATTACCCCGCCGCGGGTCTCCACTATGAGTCTCCCCTTTTCGGGCTTTCTTTGATCCATCTTTATGATTTTAGTAGTCTCACTCAGGATCACTTCAATCAAACGTGGGTCCTTACTTACTTCTTTGGACAAAGTATGAGCATAGGGAGAAGGATTTATGTCATTTAAATTGACAATCCTATTCTCGGCTTTAGATATAATTTTCTGAGCGCAGACAAGGATATCTCCATGTTCAATTGTGAGCCCTGTGTCCGTGATAGCAGTTTGAATGATGCCTACGAGATCATCATTTGGTTTGATTTCAGGAATACCGCTTACCGGGATTATAGAAATAGATTGTCTTGATTCTGTCATATTATTCCAAGAACTGATTTTTTTAGACTTGGCAATGATAATAGTCTAGTATGCAGCTATTTCAAGAAAGATTTCTAGCTAGAAATCTTACACCATCTAAATTCATCCTATATTTATATCTGATTATGGACTATTCTTTCCAATAGGAAAAAAGACTATATGAAAGCTGCTAAATTAGTAGAAACCATCGAGAAACTTGTGAAGTTAGCTGATAAAGAATACTACTATAATGAGCATAATTTCCAGCTCCGCTTTCAATCTGAAGATTCAACTTATGTAGTTGGCTCCAGGCAAAACGGCTGGATTTATCTCTCTGTTTTCTTCGGCTCCCAAATGGATTTTAAGTTTTATATAGAAAGGGACGGCACTGTTCTTTTGGATGAAGGCAGTAGTGCTGATTTAGTGGAATACTACGGTCCTGAATATGTAATAAGTCTCATTAATAATGCGGGGCAGGCCTTTCTTATTTTTGGAACTGGAGCAATCGAATGTGGAAATTATGAGTTTAAAACTATGGAGCAGGTAACCCAGGAATTCCGTCAGATTAGGAATCCAGTCAAACAAGAACCTGACAAACATTGAGCTTGCCTGTTAAAATCATTTCCATTTGATATTACAGCCAATGCTAGGTATCTGATCTTCGCCTACAGAATCTCCTCTCAATATTTTGTCGAGCGCTCCTCTTATATGCTCCCCTGTAACAGGCTTTCCGTTACCGGGTCTTGAATGATCCATCTGCCCCCTGTAAACACAGAGCAAATCACCATCAAATATATAAAAATCAGGGGTGCATGCCGCATCATAAGCCTTTGCTACTTCTTGTGTCTCATCAAAAAGATAAGGAAATGGGTATCCAAGCCTCTGTGCATCTTCTTTCATTTTATCAGGATGATCAGCAGGATAATTTTCAACATCATTAGAATTAATAGCTATAAAAGAAACACCATTAGGAATATAATCATTTGCTAATTCGACAAGCCCTTCTTGCACATGTTTCACGTATGGGCAGTGATTACATATAAACATAATCACTGTAGCTTTTTTAGAAACTAGATCATTTAGATGATATTCTTTGTTATCGACAGCGTTCAGCAACAGGAATTCCGGGGCTTTTGTACCCAGAGCAAGCATAGTTGAAGGTGTTAATGCCATAAATAATTCTCCTAATTTTTACTTGTGAAGATTACTCGTCAGAAAAATTTATTTTCTTATGAGATCCATCACAAAAGGGTTTATTTTCTGATGCTCCGCATCTGCAAAGATAATATGGGTCATCATTTGAAAGACTCATTTCGTCGTTGATATTTAATGTGATATCTCCTGATACTTCATAAGGGCCGTTCATGAATACTCTGATTGCTCTTCTACCCTCATCATTTTCTTGATCACTTTCGGACTTCTCAATTTTACTGGAAAACCCTATTTTTTTATGCGTACCGTCGCAAAAAGGCTTAGTCTGAGAAGCTCCACACCTGCAAAGCGCTATTCTCTTTTTAACTTCTAACTCCTCGCCGTTAGAATTGGTTAATGTTTCAAGCTCCTCGATACCAAGCGGTCCATCGTCAAATACGTTAATGCAGCATTTATCACTCATATGTAATCCTCCGGTTCTATTGATCATAGGAAACAACTTGACTGAGTTAACACAAATTATTCTTTATAGTCATTGTATCATACAAATAATTTTACATAAAACACAAACCACTTGACAGACCAGTCTGTCTATTGTAATATCTGAGTCATGCAAAAAAATGTAAAGCTACCGAGTAGAGATCGTATCATTCAAACTGCTAACGATCTATTTTATCGCCAGGGGTATCATCAAACCGGCATCAATCAGATAATTGAAGAATCAAGTGTTGCTAAAGCCACCTTCTACAGCAACTTCAAATCCAAAGAGGATCTTGGCGTCGAATACCTAAGAGAGCGCGACCGTGTTGATACCAACGCTACTAAGGATATGGTTAACGGCAGAAAAGATCCTTATGAGAGATATATGTCTATAATTAATGGAGTATTAGAATACATGAAGGAAACCAATTTCAGGGGATGCGCTTTTGGAAATATGGCTGTAGAAATTACTGACCCCAACCACCCGATACGTAAGGAAGTAAAACTACATGACGACAGGTTCCGTTCGATATTAAAAGACGTTATTCAAGATTTAAAGGATTCAAAACCTAAGTATAAACATCTAGAGGTGGATCAATTGGTTGATATGTACCACCTAATAGCTGAAGGTGCGATAGTTGCAAGCAAAAAATACAACAATATTTGGCCAATTGAAAGAGCGGTCAAATTAATCGAAAATTTAGTAAAATAATTTTTTTATTTTAATGTAGACAGACCAGTCTGTTTAGTAACAGTATAGGAGGAATTAGATATGTGTAGTAACTGTACCGTTAGTATAAACGAAGTTAAATCCGAGGAGTTTGCCGAAAGGATGATGACCATATTAAATCACGGCGCTTTAAATTTGATGATTTCGATAGGTTATAGAACAGGGCTGTTTGATGTGATGAGTGAGCTTGAACCCTCAAGTAGTGAAGAGATAGCAAGCGCCGCAAAATTAAACGAGCGGTACGTAAGAGAATGGCTAGGAGCTATGGTGACTGGAGAAATTGTTGTCTATGATTTAGAAAACAAGACCTACTCCCTGCCTCCGGAGCATTCAGCCTGGCTAACACGGGCATCCGTGCCTAACAACATTGCTGTTACAACTCAGTGGATATCCGTTCTAGGGTCTGTGGAAGATAAAATCGTTGAATGTTTTCATAATGGCGGCGGCGTGCCCTATGAGGCCTTTGAGCGTTTCCATGAGGTAATGTCTGATGAAAGCAATCAGACTGTGATAGCGCCTCTTATGGATCAGACGCTTCCTTTAATACCCGGCATACTTGGGAAGCTGGAGGAAGGGATTGAGGTTATGGACCTTGGCTGCGGGAGTGGATTCGCTTTAGTCCATATGGCTAGGGAATTCCCAAATAGCCGGTTCACAGGATATGACATTTCAGAAGAAGCAATCAATAGAGGAAATGCGCATGCAGCAGAACACGGCTTAATAAATGTTAATTTGATAGCTAAAGATGTTGCAGGGATAGACGACGTTAATAAATATGATCTTATTACTACGTTTGACGCTGTACATGACCAGGCAGACCCGGACAGAGTCTTGTCTAATATAAACAATGCTCTAAAAGATGACGGCGTGTATTTAATGCAGGATATCGCAGGCTCAAGCCATGTTCACAACAATATGGATCACCTGCTAGGCCCCTTTACATATACAATCTCATGCATGCATTGTATGACTGTATCGCTGTCGCAAAACGGGAAGGGTCTAGGAGCAATGTGGGGGAAAGAACTGGCAACCGATATGTTGAAGAATGCGGGGTTTACACAAGTTGAGAGAAAAGAACTGCCACATGATCCAATTAACTATTATTATATTGCAAGAAAATAGCTGATTTATTTATCTTCGAAGCGTGGGAAGAGGCTTTGGCCTTTTTCCACAATCTGTCCGGATTTCACGATTCCCCACTCTTTTGCGTCAGAGAGGGTCTTGGAATTTAGCGGGTCGACAGACCCTAATTTCTTCCATATTTCCTCAGCGGATGCGGGCATAAAAGGGTAAATTAATATAGTTATAACTCCAATCGCCTGAGCTATAGTCCAAAGAACGGCACCCAATCTTTCTTGGTTGTTTTCTTTAGCAAGCGTCCATGGGGCTGATTCATCTACATACTTATTAACATCCCCAATATACTCCCAGAGAGATACTAATGCTTTATGAAAGGCTATTTCATTCATTTGCTTTTCTACAAGGTCTACTGTAGCAAAAGCTCTTTCTCGTATGCTTTCATCTTCTGAGTTAAGACTTGTGGGTTCAGGAACTTTGCCCTCGAAATATTTCTCTATCATTCCAAGTGTTCTGCTAACCAGGTTTCCAAGACCGTTTGCAAGATCACCGTTTACCCTGGCCACAATTGCGCTCTTGGAGAAATCACCGTCTTGTCCAAATGGAATCTCTCTTAAAAGAAAATATCTAAACACATCCGCACCAAACTCTTCCACTACCTGGTTAGGGTCTACAACGTTGCCTACAGATTTAGACATCTTCTCCCCTTCCACTGTCCACCAGCCATGCGCAAAAACTGTTTTAGGAAGCTCTATTCCGGCCGACATGAGGAAAGCAGGCCAGTAAATTGCATGAAATCTTAGTATGTCTTTTCCCACCAGATGCACATCGGCAGGCCAATTCTCACTCAACATTTTCTCATTATCTGGAAAACCAACACCCGTGAGATAATTGGTAAGGGCATCAAACCAGACGTAAATCACGTGCTTGGGATTACCAGGAACAGGTATGCCCCAGGTAAAAGTTGTACGGCTAATGCTTAGGTCACGAAGTCCGCCCTCTACAAAACGAGAAACCTCATTTAACCTGTAGCTGGGCTGAACAAATTCAGGGTGTTTTTTATAGTATTCAAGTAGCGGCTCCTGATACTTGGAAAGTCTGAAGAAATAGCTCTCTTCCTTTACTTTCTCAATAATAGGGCGTTTGTCCTCAGGTAAAGACAAAATTTCTTCAAGCTGCGTCTCGGTTATAAACGCCTCATCTCTAACATCATACCAACCCTCATATTCGCTTAAATATATATCCCCTGCTGCCTCTACTCTTTTGAAAATCTCCTCTACTGATATGCGATGCCTATCTTCGGTAGTCCTTATAAAATCATCATTTGTTATATTTAGAACCTGAGATAAGTTTTGAAATCCTTTTACAACCCGGTCTGCAAGCTCTATAGGCTTTTCGCCGTTAGCCTCGGCAGTTCTTTCAATCTTCTGCCCATGCTCGTCAGTGCCGGTAAGGAAAAAAACTTTACGGCCTTGGAGCCTTTTGAATCTTGAAATGACATCAGCTGCTATGGTTGTGTATGCGTGTCCAATGTGGGGCACATCATTTACATAATAAATCGGTGTAGTTACATAAAAAGATTTAAACATAAATACGAATCTCCATAATATCTCTTCTTCTGTTCTGCTAGATTCTAAAGGACTATGATAATACCCTAACTTGCTAGTCTTATAAAAAGATTTTCAAATGAAAGCTGCTTATTCGCATTCATATTGTATATATCGTTTCGGGTTTTCTCTAAAGCGCTCATCTTATCTAAAATGTTATCAAGATCCCATTTCTCTGCAATTTGCATACTTGGCTCAAGCAGATCTACGTTAGTAATCCCTTTTTTATCAGAGTTAGTTTTTATTAGCATAAGATCACGAAGCCATAGTGATATAAATTCAAATGCGAGAGTCATTCTCTCCATATCTTCAGGGTCCGAGGTAAGAGGCATATATTCAGCCAATCCTATAATACTCATGGCAGAGTCAGGCTTTAGGTGCATGAGATACTGTATCAACTCCTTTCTCCACTCTATCAGCTCACTATCCATCATGAAGGCCCTGCCCAAACTGCCGTTTGATAATTTAGAGCATACAATAGCATCTTCTGAAGACAGATCGCCTCTACTCTTAAGCTCCTCAAGTATCAATTCTTCGGGAAGAGTATTAAATCTAACTAGCTGACATCTTGAGCGTATAGTTGGTAAAAGAGAGTCAGGATTAGAGGTTATCAAAATTATTACGGAATTCGGTGGCGGTTCCTCCAGAGTTTTTAAGAAAGCGTTCTGTGCCCCATTACTCATTCTTTCAGCTTCATCAACTATTACAACTTTAAATTTGCCCTCAAATGATTTAAGAAAGAGCCTCTCTTCAACCCCTTCTCTTATCTGCTCAACCTTAATGCTTTTAACGCCTTCAAACTGCACGTAAATAACATCAGGGTGTATGCCCTTATCTATTTTGGCACACGATCCACAAACACAGGCTGCAGAATCGAGATTAGTAGAATCAACAGAGCCTCTGGACTTACAGTTTATTAGCTTCGCAAATTCATTTGCGACAAGCTTCTTGCCGATTCCCTCAGATCCGGAAAACAAATAAGAATGAGAAACCAAATTCTCATTTGCTGCCCTCTTAAGAATGCCCTTTTGAAAATCATGACCTATTATTTTATTGTTAAACATTGGCTTCTTGTTAGTAACCTTAAATATGACTCTCCAATATAGTTCAAGATTTGCTTTTTAAGGAAAGAGACTCTATTGCTATGCTCCTTATTTCGTTATGAATTTCTACAATATCTCTATCGGCATTTATCTTTTTGATTCGATTGGGCTCTCTCCCGGCGACAAGCATATAGCCCTGTCTTATCAACTCATGAAACTCCAAGGGCTCTTCATCCATTTTAGTGATGTCACCTCTGCTCTGGAGTCTTGTAAGCCCCGTGCGAACAGGAAGATTCAATAAAAATGTTATGTCCGGGATAAGCTCAAGAGTTGATGCTTTTGCCATCTTATTAACCAATCTTTTATCAAGTTTCCGACCGTTACCTTGATAGACCACAGTCGAATCATAATATCTGTCGCAGATGACAATCTCGCCTGCCTGCAGTTTTGGTTTAATAAAGTCTCTCACATGCTGCGCTCTATCGGCGCAGAAAAGGCAGAGCTCTGAAAACGGGTCAAGCTCTAGGCTTCTCTCATCTAAAATTACTTTCCTGATCAGCTCCCCCAGCTGTCCCCATCCGGGCTCGCGTGTTAGAGTGACTTTATGCCCGATTTCCCTAAGAAGCTCAGCTAGAAGTTTGGCCTGAGTGCTCTTTCCGCTTCCCTCGACACCTTCAAATGTAATGAACATATATGGATTTACCCTTGGAAATATGAATTAAGATTTATTGACAATTTCAACTCAGAATCACTACAGAATCGTACCATAATACACACTCGTGATACAAGACATGCTCAGTTTTCAAGACCTAATGCTTTCTTTAGGTTCTGGAGCTCTTTAGTTGTTAAATCTCTCCAATGCCTTCTCTCAAGATTTCCAATGTTGAGTGGCCCCACAGATATTCTTCTAAGTTGCCTGACGGGATGCATGAACTCGGCAAAAAACCTTTTAACCAAACGATTGCGTCCTTCATGAAAAGAAATTTCTACCGTGCTCAAGTTTTTGTCTGCTTTGAGAAGCTTTATAGAATCGGGCTTAGCATAACCGTCTTCAAGCTCAATCCCCTTTTCCATTCTCAAACACTTTTGTTGAGTAAGAGTTCCTTTAACTACTGCAGAATAAACCTTTTTGAGCCCAAAACTGGGGTGAAGGATTCTATTGGAAAGCTCTCCGTCATTAGTCAGGACAACCAGACCTTCTACATCATAGTCCAATCTTCCAACAGGATAGACTCTCTCAGGGATATCTCCGATTAATTCCTGTATCGTCTTTTTTTCATCCTGACCTTCGCCAAGAGCCGTGATATAGAGTTTAGGTTTATTTAAAATTAAATACCTGTTTCGCTCAGGCTTTATTATCTTGCCGCGAACTCGAACTACATCGATCTGGGGATCTATTGTACATCCTAGAGTACTTTGATACTTACCATTAATACTGATAGCACCTCTATTGATAAGTTCATCAGCGCCCCTTCTGGACGATACACCGCACATGGAAAGATACTTATTTAGTCTTAGTTTCAATTGTTATTCCTAGTAGTTCTAAGATAGGGTACAGAATAAAAATCTTGGCAAGGGATTATCTCGCAAACAATGCTTCCCTTTTAGCCCAAAATGTCGCGTTCTGGCCTCTAATTCCAAACTTCACATACCCGCTGCTCTTATCTTGCAAAAAGGCTTTTTCATTCCCTGTTAATTTCACACATTTTTTATCATCTGTGATAATTTGCTCTGCTATTTCTGGCTTTTCCTCTTTAACAAACTGGTAGTATTTTTCTATATCAATCTTGTTGTAGCAAGCAGGAAAACCTGCTTCAGTGAAACACTCTCTATGTTGAAAATCACATGTAGTTTTCACTGCATGCGCTAAATCTAGAGGTATTAATAAAGCGATAAAAAGAAAACACGAGAATAGTGCTCCCACTAAAAGTTTGGAAGAGTGTGATTTTAAGTCTATTGATGTATTCATATCCACGTACTCCTAAGTTGTAGAATCAGCAAATTTTTATCTTGACCCCATGTCCCGCTTTGTATATCCGGCCGGCGGCTCAAGCTCGGATGCATTTAAACTAGTTTTTTTAGACGACACGAGTTGTGATTCACTCTCTACAGTTCCATTTTCATAATCTATTGTCTGTACAGGAAACCCGTTTAATTTTCTAAGCTGTGCAAAAACATTGTTATCAAACTGTATTTGCTGGCCCATAATGCCCTTACTTTTTGAAAATGACTTTGCCATCTGATCCATAAACTCGGCCATTTCCAGCATAACTGTCTGCATCTCATCTCCCCCCTCAATGCTGCTCCAGGAAGCTACACAGTGCTGACTAATTTTTTCCTCACCTCTATAAACATCATAGTTAGTACAGGAGTAACTATTAACCTTTGCTGTTCCTGCTTTTTTAAGTACCGGCTCAGCCTCCTTATCACCACCCATGCCCGGCATCCTGTCCTTCATCATCTTTTCCATCATTGCTCTTTCTTCAGGAGTTGCGTCTTTCATGACCTCTTCAAACTGGCTCATGGCCTCTGACATCACGCCAACAAGCTCATTCATTGTAGCCTGGTCTAGAACAACGTAAGATTTGTCCTGGTGATCTACCATAATCATCTCTTTCTTATCACCGCGATATATCATAGCCCCGTCTAATTTCTCTCCACTTTCATAAAAATCCATTTTAAAATTATTACCCTTTACCATTCCCTTAGTTTTATGGGTTGCCTCAGGGCTAATTTGTTTTTGATCCATTTCAAATATCACATCAGCCACTGAATTATAAGTGAAGCTAATAGTTAGAATTAGGACAGTAATAATTTTTAACATCTAAGAATCCTCCACATATTTTTTTTCTTAAGTCTAACACAAGAATACACTAATCCGCACTTATCATTCGCACTAAACTAAAAATACCGGGTCGATCTATTAAATAACTGCCAATCATAATAAAATTAGAGAGAAATAGGCGGTTTTCTATCTTGACAATCTATACATTCCACATAACATAATGCTGTGCTTTACGACTATATACCAATTCTACTAATACTAATATTTGCTATTGGTCTTGCTTCAATAATGCTTGGGCTTTCTTCCCAGTTGGGACCCAAAAGAAAGGCCAAAGGCAAGCTGTGGCCGTACGAATCGGGAATAGCTGCGACTGGGGATACCAGAGGAAGATTCTCGATAAAATATTATTTAGTGGGTGCTCTATTTATACTATTTGATGTTGAAGCCGTATTCCTTTTTGCTTGGGCTGTGATATTTAAAGATTTGGGTATGCTAGCTTTTATTGAAATAATCGTATTTCTTATAGTAATTATGTCAGGATACTTCTATGTTCTTAAAAAAGGAGCGTTAGATTGGGAGTAAATGCAGATCCACTGGTTGGTGGAGAAGGTTTTTTAACCACAACAATAGAAGCTTTCGCAAACTGGGGAAGAAAAAACAGCCTTTGGCCAATGCCCTTTGGAACAGCGTGCTGCGCCATAGAGATGATGGGCGTTTTTGCTTCAAGATATGACCTTTCAAGGTTTGGTGCTGAGGTTGCAAGGTTTTCTCCGCGACAAGCTGACCTAATGATAGTTTCGGGAACAATTACATATAAAATGGCGTCTGTTTGCAGAAGAATCTATGACCAAATGCCCGAGCCAAAATGGGTCATTGCCATGGGATCCTGCGCATCCTGTGGAGGCTTCTA